>JAOZRY010000379.1 GCA_029939965.1 Bacteroidales bacterium
TGCAACTTTCTGATGAGCTTGCAATGGAATATTATCGTTTGCAAAAAATAAAAGAAGGTTCTATTGATCTAATAAAAGGAGAAGACGGCGAATTGGATGGTTTGAGTGAAGCAGGAATCAAAAGGGCAAAAGAAGAGAAGGCAAGACTATCTGAAATTATTGAAGTTCTGAATGAAAGATTTGGAACTGAATTTGAAGAAGCGGACAAATTATTCTTTGACCAGATAGAAGCGGAATTAATTCAGGACGAGAATTTACAGACACAGGCAAAAGTCAATAAAATAGATACTTTTAAATATGCTATTGAAGATATGTTCTTAAATAAGTTAATTGAGAGAATGGACCAAAATCAGGACATATTTGATAAAATAATTGAAAATAAATCATTTGGAAATTTGGTGAAAGAGTTAATGTTGAAAAAGGTATATAATAAAATAAATGAAGATGCTCTATTCTGATTGCAAATATATGTAATCGGAAAATAACAATGTCATAAAATTGGAAAATGCGGATGTGTAATTTTTTAGCCTCTCCCTAAAGGCTATGTATTTTCTAATAAAAACTTCGTGAAACAAATATCAAAAAAAAACCGGACTTAATTTGAAGCCCGGTTTTTCTCAATAAAATCAAATTATGAAAAATGTAATAATTCAAACTAATTAACTCACTTTATCACCCTCAATTTTAATTTTTCGTACCAACAATGCTACATACCCAATCACCAGCCATATCCCCAGAGAAACACTTACAAAACTAACGAGTAGCCACAGTGGAACATAATCATTATCTTTCCATAATGCTCTGCGCTCAGTCCAATAATCATTTGCATTTACCTGTCCCCAGGCAATTTGTTCGGTGGCTTCTGCCGGGTTGTATTCCATGTCGTCGATGGTAGCAATAATGGTAAGTTCACCATTCTCATCGCCAATAATAGTATTTGGAAAAGTTACTTTTACCTCACCTCTTGAGTTGGTTGACTTGGAAGTGCCGATGGGTAAAATCCCAAAATAGCGTTTTATGCCAAGATTAACTTTAACACCCTTTGCCGGAGTTTTGGTACCGTCATCGGCAATTTGTTCAACTTTGGCCTTAAGTTTTTTCTTCTCACCTTTCTCATTAAAAATTAATGAAACTACAGCATTTTTCATCACTATATCTTCTTCTGGTCTGGTAAAACTAAGTACATAGTTAATCACATTCCAAAGTTGGTCTTCAGGTATTGCTTTAAAGCCGGGCATCTGGCCTCTTCCTGTTTGAAGTTTCCAAAAAAAAGAGCCTTCACTTTGTAATACGAATTTATCCGAGACCAGGCTTGCTGATTTAATCAATCCATCACCCTTTCCGGTTTCGCCATGGCAAGCTTTGCATTGAAGGTTGTACATCGTTTTGCCAGCTTCAAGCGATTTTTTATTGTACTCAACCGGGTTTATTTTTGCAGCAGCATCCGTTGGTGATGGCCATGGTGGAAAATCCTGGGCGAAACTTAATAATCCTGCAAAAAGAAATACCAGTATCAAAGAGCCAATTTTATACTTTCCTATAGTTTTGTTTTTCATTTCAATCATTATTTTTCAGCTTTAAAAATTTTGTGAATACCCCTGTCGTGTGCTTCCTCCCAAATAGGAATAACCGGGAAAATGCGAACCAATAAAGTAACAACCAGCAATGCTCCTGCAAGTGTACCTAAGGTTACAGTAATTTCGGTGAGTGTTGGGAAGTAATGAGTGAAATGTTCAGGTACATTTTGGATAGGAAATTGAGGATGGAACTGTGTGGGTACAACAATTATATATCTTTTTACCCATGCTCCAAACAATACAAAAACAGAAATAACCACACTTGGGAGCGGTTTTCTCATGGGTTTAAAAAGCAATAAAAGGATGGGTAGTATCATGCCTAATATTTGAGTAAGCCAGAATAGTGGTGCCTCGTGCCCCAGTAATAATTCCTGAATGTGTGCCCCATCAAGTCGTTGCCAGGTGTATCCGGCAACAAAATATTCGTTTATATTAAAATAAAAATATAGAACAAGAGTAAGAACAAGAAGTTTGTTCATCATATCAAAATGATGATCGGTAAGATAATCCTGAAGTTTTTGCCTTTTTCTAAAAACATACATAGTAATAATTACTGCGGCTGAACCGGCTACAAAAGCTCCCGCAACAAAATAAGGCCCGAAAATGGTGCTATGCCATCCTGCGCGGCTGGTAACTGCAAAAAGCCACGAAGTAACGGTGTGTATCGAAAAAGCAACAGGCAGTATTAAAACAATCATAATGCGGATTGATTTTTTAAGTAGTCTCCATTGTTCCTGTGTTCCCTGCCACCCAATCGAAAGTTTTTCGTAGATAAATTTTTGCCATTTTGGTGCGTCAGTCATACGGTCGCGCAGGATGGCAATGTCTGGAATCAGCGGCAGGTAAAGCAAAATTATACTAATAACGAGGTAAGTGTTAACAATAAAAAAATCCCAAATAATTGGCGATTGGAGTCTGCCATGTAGTGGTATATTCAAAACCCTGTCAGGGCGACCCATGTCGATAACAATGCTTGCTGCTGCCATAGTAATAGCTCCAAGAGCAATCAGTTCTGCAATTCTCGAAAGAGGGTTTGACCAATTTTGGTGTAATAATTTCAGGATGGCCGAAAGCAATGAGCCAATCAAACTCACAGCTACCCAAAAAACAAAACTGGCAATATACAAACCCCACGAAGAGTAATCGCGCATAGCTGTTACGCCGAGTCCTGTAATAAGTTGTTTTCCGTAGGCAATAACGCCAAGAATGATGATGACAATTAGAAATCTGATCCATACCTTGTTCCAGAAGGAGTTTCTGTAAAGTGGCCTGATCAGATCTTCTCTTATATGTTCAAAAGTTTTATTACCTGAACTTGTTGTGCTGGTAGATGTTTCAGACATAATTTCTATCCTTGTATTTTTATGTATTTCAATTCCTTTTCATTTAGTAAATCTATAACTTATTAGCGATTCGCCAATTAGCTTTTATCCTCCGGGTGATCCTCCAAAATCTTGTTTACAGGTTCGTATTCAAAGAGCCTGTTTTTTGGAGGCAAATAATAAACCTGGGGTTTTGTGCCCAAATCCTCGAAGTAGGTATAACCGGCATTTTCTTTAATGAGCTCACTAAATTTCCGGGTTTCCTTAGTGGTGCCGTTGGTAACGGCATCTTCCATTTTATCACCAAACCAATAAACTCCATTGGGGCAAGCCGAAACGCAATAGGGGAGTTGCCCTTTGCGAAGTTTGTCGGCACTAAATACGCATTTTGTAATTGTACCCATTTTTTGTGGAACATTCAACTCAATATCGTATATCCTGTTTTTCTGTTCTTCGGTATAATCCGGCTCAAACCACTGAAACATCCTGGATGAGAAAGGGCAGGCAGCCACACAAAAACGGCATCCAATGCACCTTTCGTTGTCGATAAGTACAATGCCATCTTTGCGTTTAAAGGTAGCATTTACCGGGCAAACTTTTGTACAAGGTGGATTGTCGCAATGGAAGCAAGGCTTGGGCATATAATAAGGTGCTGTGCTTTTAGAGTCCTGCATTTGCAATACATTTATGTGGTGCTGATTGGGGAGCAACTCGTGCGCTCCCTGGCAAGCCGTCATGCACTTGCGGGCATTTTTGCACTTAGCGAGGTCTATCACCATTGTCCAGTGGTGGCCAACCAAACCTTCGCGACCCCGCTCCTGGAGCTCAGTTAATTTTTCTTTTCTAACGTGCTTAATTTGTGCAGGATCAACCTCAACCAGCTCACCAGTTGCTGTGAGTAGTTTTACTTTTTCCCCGGTTAGTTCAGGTTTGCCCGAACATGACGAAAGTACACCGGCACCTGCAATAGCTCCAGCTCCGAGGAGCGCACTATTTTTGAGGAAACTTCGCCGGGTGTCATTTTTCTTTTTATTATTTTCCTTTTTCATCAACGGTAATGTATGTAAGTATATTTATATACTGTTTTATTGTGAAGGTAAAAGTAGATTTTTATTTTTTAAATTGGGTATTAAAATGCTTAATTAGAAGATATTTAAAAATGATCTAAATTAAAGGGCGGGTTATTTTTATAGTATTTAGCGTTTGTTCATAAAGTCAAGTGTTTGAACTATAATGTTCGAGTTCGAGGTGTACGTAGTGTTGAAAATCAAGGAGTTTACTTTTGTAAATGC
>JAOZRY010000380.1 GCA_029939965.1 Bacteroidales bacterium
CCAACAAAAATATCAGCCGCCACTTCAGCAAGCTACCACTCCAATCCCTGCCGCAAGCACTCTCCCGGTGGATGATCGATTTTACTGAATTCTAAACCTAATTAATTT
Organism: Bacteroidales bacterium; assembly: GCA_029939965.1. Lineage (GTDB taxonomy): Bacteria > Bacteroidota > Bacteroidia > Bacteroidales > 4484-276 > SABY01. Next base: position 109 of record JAOZRY010000380.1, read on the forward strand.
CAAAATTAATCAGGGTAAAGTCATCATCCAAACAAATCGCTAATATCGTTTTGATTAAGCTGTTTCACAAAACTTTCGTCGGTACGAATAATGTCGGCGGCAAGGGCTTTCTTCTGATCCTGGTATTTTATAATTTTCTCTTCCACAGTATCTTTGCAAATCATGCGGTAGGCAAATACATTTTTATCCTGCCCGATGCGATATGTACGGTCGATGGCCTGATTTTCGACAGCAGGATTCCACCAGGGATCAAAAATATAAACATAATCGGCAGCAGTAAGATTTATCCCTACTCCACCAGCTTTGAGGCTGATTAAAAATACCCGGCAAGCGTCATCATTTTGAAATCTGGTTACACTCTCTCTGCGTTTTTTTTGCGATGAGCTGCCATCAAAATATTCATAATTATGATCTTCGCGTTTCAACTCCACCTCAATCATTTTTAGCATCTTAACAAACTGCGAGAAAACCACAATTTTATGTTTTCCGGTTTTCTCGTTAATTTGACGCATCAGTTCATCCAGCTTAATTGATTCATCAGTAAGGTTCTCCTTATCATTTATCAATTTCGGGCTATTGCTAATCTGCCGGAGTTTTAAAAGTCCTTCGAGCACATACATTTTACTTTTATTCAAACCTTCTTCATCAATTTTATTCAGCAGGTAATTGCGGTATCGGTTTTTATATTCGTCATATACTGCTCGTTGCGCATGATTCATCTGGCAATAAATTACATCTTCGGTTTTGGGTGGCAGCTCTGTTGCAACCTGCTCTTTGGTTCGGCGGAGTATAAAGGGCGAAATCATTTTCCGGAGTTCGTTGGCACGCCCGGGGTCTTTTTCCTTGTCGATGGGTGAGGAATAATAATCTTTAAATGATTTTGGGGTGCCAAGCAAACCGGGATTTACAAACGACATTTGTGCAAAAAGATCGAAGGTATTGTTTTCGATGGGTGTACCGGTGAGTGTAAGTTTGTTTTTCCCTTTTAATAAACAAGCAGCTTTGTAACGTTTCGAGTGTGGATTTTTAATTGCCTGCGATTCGTCCAGAATGATATAATTAAATTTTACTTTGCTCAGCACATCAATGTCGTTCACCATTAATCCATAGGTAGTTATTACCAATTGATGCTTTTTAAATTGCTCTAATTTCTTCTCCCTGTTTGTTCCATAATAAAACATGGTTTTCAGCGAAGGGTAGAATTTATTGATTTCATTTTCCCAGTTAAAAATTAGTGTTGTTGGCACAACCACCAGCGAAGTTTTTGGACTTTTCCTTTTCAGACTTGCCAAAAAGGCGAGTATTTGCAGCGTTTTCCCAAGTCCCATATCATCGGCCAAAATACCACCCCACTCCATATCATTTAAAAAATTGAGCCAATTGAGTCCCTCTTTCTGATAGTCGCGCATGGTAGCTTTTATGGCAACAGGTTTTCTAACCTTCGAAATTTCAGTAAAACTTTCGAGTTTCTTTTTCTTTTCGGCCAGCTCCTGGAGTATGGCAGTATCATCAATTTCATCAAAAAGCTCATCCACCAGGCTAAACCGAAGTTTAGATATCTGTAATTGATTTTTATTGATCTCCCCTACCCTGAAATATTTCTCCAGCTTTCCGATCCATTCAGTTGGTAACATTCCTACGGTGCCATCATCCAACTTAATGAATTTTTCCTTATTCAGAACGTGTTTTTTGAGCTTATTCAAAGGTATTATTTGCTCCCCAAACGAAACTTCCAGGTTAATATCGAACCAATCCTGACCAGATGTTAACCCTGTATTTACGGTAGCACGATAGGGTGTATGCTTAAAGCTTTTTAGTTTTTGCAAACCATGAACTTCAATTTTCTTTTCTTTCAAAGACTCGAAAGCATCGAAAAACCAGTTTTCTTTGAGCATTTCGGGCAAAGCTAAAGCCATGGCTCCTTCCTGCTCCTGGAACACAAAATCGGGGTGAAGATTGCGAAGAGCCAATAGAAACTCGTTCTCATAATCTTCATTTCGTTTATAAATGCGTATTTGCCCATCGCTGTGTTCGATCAAATCGCCCTGGGTCATGGCATCAAATTCCTTTTTATGATTATAAGTTACAACCGGTGTAAACGAAATGTATCCTTCAAACTCAGATAAGTAAACTTGCTTTTTTTGTGGTTTCAGAAAGATTTCATCTGTATCAAATTCCTTTAAATCATCAATATCTATTTTAAATCTCTCCGAAAATGGAATAACGATGTTCGTAATAAAATCGTCCGACTTCGAATGGAGAGCTTTCATTATACCAGAAGACTCTACAAAGCTTATAGCTTGTACAACCGAAACGTTTTTAACCAGCAAAAGCCTGCCTCTGTATTCCCAAATCAGCATCGATTGTCTAATCATCTCTTCATTGTCGATATCAATAATAATATCTCCAAACCTATACTGCGGAATTAACGATATAAACAGGTCATCAGTTACAAGTTTGGCTTCTATGCAAAGAGGCTCGATAGAAATTTCAACAGGCTTTAGGTTGGATTTACGAATATCAATATTCTGATCTTTAAGACTATAAATCAGATTATTGCCATCGAGCAACAGAAATAGTTCTTTTAACAGCTCATGCTCTGAACGAAGATTATGAAGAGAATCCGGATCATCAGTATCATCCCTTGTGTTATCCAAAAGTCCAATAATCTGTTCGCACAAAATTATGGCTTCCTTTTCTTTGTCAGAGATTTTTATTTCCGAAATACCCGAAACTGATAAATTTCTGATATTTGAATATATTTTATTTCCTGCGGCATTGGGTTTCCCAATAATGGGTTGTACACTCTGTCGGTTTTTATTATTATCACCAAAAAACTGAAAAACAAAACCAATAGCTATTTTTTTTTCTTCAACAGATTCAAAGAGATTCTCAATTTTCTTTTTATCATACCTCACCAACGTATCAAAAGATTCGTAAATATTTTTACCGCCAACGCTGGAATATTCGTTTACCAATCCCTTTAATCTACCCTGAAAAAACAATATCGGATTAAAATTTTCGTCAAGCTCAATATGCATAAACTCCTGTGAAGCAAACTCTTCAGGTAGTTCATACGTTTTACAGGCCTCATGCATAATGCTCGCCAATTTTCCATTTTCAAACATAGGCAGTGCTCGCTTTCCTGCATTACAAATAGCATTTAGCACAATACTTTCATGTTCACATGTAAATTTTACTGTTTGATCGCAACTGCAATACAAAAAATAATCTGACCCTTTTTTATAGATTTTAGTTATGTATTCATATCCTTGGTCGAACATCCCTGAAACAACAAATGTCAGGCTTTCGGCATTTAGGTGGATTTTTTTTATACTGTTTTGTCCATAGTAATAAGTTCCAGTATTCATATACCTTCTAAGTACCGATACCGAAAGGGTATTGAAACGCTCGATCAATAATGGAGAACTTGTTTTTCGGGTTATGTTTACTTGCTTTCGAACCGGGGCATCCAATTTGGATACATAAAAATCTTCTACTAACTGATAGAGTGCCGCTACACTGTGCTTACAAATACCCATATAATTGTATGGGCAATTACACTTTGCTTCGATGTTCATGTTTTTATAATCGTTGATAATAACGGTGTAAATACCGCTTATACCATACACCGTTGCCTCTACTGTTTTCTCATCCTCTTGCAAAATTAATTCATAAACATCACCTTGAGAAAAAATACCCCATCCACTTTCCAATATTTGCTTACTTGCATTTGTCTTAATATAATATTCAATCAGTGCTAAACTCATAATTATCTTTTAATCTATATATCAATATTTTATGAATTATTCCGGTCGGCAAAAATACTCCAAACCTTTCTTAATCAGAAATAGAATCAATACAACTTTTCAACAAATTCACCTTTCGCTTCCTGCAATTCACCTCCTCGTTTTTTCGCTTCACAATTTTATTGTTGGCTGCCAATTTACCTGCGTTTACATTTGCCTCATCAACACTAAAAAATATGATCATATTTCGTTCAATGGTTTAATGCTAAAATGATTCAATGCTAAAATGATTTAATGTTTCTCTCCTTATCGCATTTCATCATTATAAATAA
>JAOZRY010000381.1 GCA_029939965.1 Bacteroidales bacterium
TAATTAGTTAATGAAATAATATAATATTAATAGATAGGAAAAAATCTTTGATAACTATCGGGACTGTGCTCACCTTTACTCTTTGTATTTTGACTTCTCATGACGAAAAACTTATGAATTAATCAGATTAGCAAGAATAGCATCTGTTTTAAAATAACAGGTTGGATTATCCAGATAAAAGATTACGCTATTTTGAGCGGTCATCAACAGGAGTTTTTGTTTCTACACGGGGATCGATATCCTCAAATAACACCCATTCACCACCTATATTAATAAAGGCATCAAAAATATCATAAGATGGAACAGCACCATAAAACATACGACCCATGGCAGGATTGTTTCCGGTAAGCCGGTTAAAAACAATCATCCACTCTTCTCGCTTTTTGTTGGTTGGCAGTAATTGACGCTCATAACCAAGGTGAAACGGAATCTGATCGGTATATCTGAACAAAACACGATGTTGAGCCTCACCGGTTTTCATCGAAAAAACAGGCTTCCCAAACAGGGGCATTCCGGTGGTATCGAAAGAAATTACTTCGATTACCTTCCCGGCCAAATTCTGCGACTGTCCTACCCATCCGAATAATGTGTAATAATTAGTGTTGTTGCTTTGGTTGGAGATTATATTGTAATAAACCGCACCAGGCCAGTGATCGGAAGGATGGGTAGTATTTAAATGAAATTCTGAAGCATCGGGCTTAAGTTGAATAACTGTATCACTATTATCTGAAAAATAATTTTGAATAAAGCCGGAATAGAGAAATTTATGATCTGATAATGGAACAACCCAGGTTAATATGGAGAAATTTCCGTCAGCAGGTTTTAAATATTTCACAAATTTAATAGAGTCGAAAGAAATTTTTTCGGATACCGGAGCAGATAGAAAACTATAAACTATTTCTTCAAACCTTTCATTTTCAACAATTTTTATATCATCTTCAATATCGCTGTACAACACTTTAACGACACTATCTGCATGGGCAATAAAATCATTTTCCGCTTGTTGAGCATGAATCGACATAGAATATAGAATGATTAAAAAAAGACTACAAAAGTGTTTCATGTGTTAAATCTTTACCAAAATATACCGTTTGAAACGATGAGGGATTTTGAATATTTTAAAAAATAGAAATTGCAATCATATTATAATGTCAGACTTCACCAAAAGTAGCAAAATCGCAGATTCTAAAGAGTTGTATATCTATACGATGCGGCACTGAACGCGTTATAATTGGACGCGCAAAGTGCGTACATACTAAGATAATAAAATATTATTTATAAAACAATAGATATATAATATTTATTTTACTTTTTTTTATTATACTTTTGCCGTCAAAATATTTGATTAATTATGAAATTACTATTTGATAACGAAAGTAGATATAATAAAAAATGATTAGCAAGAGTTTAGCAATCGTTTTGCACGAAAATGAGATTGATGTTTATAGAAATCATGAATACATTGAAACCAAACAGATCAAATCATCCTTTGAAAAACGCCTTGCCGTAGTTCAGTTAGTGAATAACTATAATGCGATGAAAAACCCTCACCGTTTTAAAGGCAATAAATCCAGAGAATTAGAACAAAACAGATTAGAGGCAAAACAGCATGAGCAACTAAAAGTAATACAGAAACGCGAATTTGGCCGTGTTACAGGAATGTTAAAATAAATGGAAAACTCCTACAGTTCAGTTGGAAAGTGTCCAATTAAATTTTAGGATTTATCGAAGTCTGCTGTAAAGCCAAATTAGATTCTCCTGAGAATCCATTACCGACGAAGTAAAGCGATTTAGCATCCTGCCATACTTAACCCCCCTGCCAGTCCAGGGAAATATACAACTTATTCCTATTAGGCATACAATTCCAAAATTAGATGTTGCCAAGGTTTGAATAGGAAAGCCATTTAATATAATCAAACTACGAAAAAATGTGTCTTTCGGAGAAAAGGTTGCAAATGCTTCTCCCTGATATAATACCATTTTCAGTAACTTATTGTCATGGTTGTTTGCCCTTTTTCCAACTTTACCTTTACTCAATTTTATCTTTAAATTAAGTTGTATCAAACTTTTAAAGACTTTAAAGAGTAAGAAAAATCGATTTTAGGAACTTTCGACAAATTTGAAGTTGACAAAACTTTAGTGAAAAGCTCTGCTGCATTTCTATTTAGTCCTTGGGCATAATAAGCATAAGCCAGATTTTCTTCAATGTTTATTATTTTCTTTTGATCCTTTTCTTGAATATCATCACTATTAAGTATTTTTATTACCTTTTTATAATGATTTATGGCTTCGGCAGATGCAGCAGTTTTCATCGCTTCGTCCCCTGCCTTAATCAAATACTCCTCAGTTTTCTCCAAATTTTTCGCTTGCTCATAGTGATAAGCCAGAGAACCATAATGGTCATGTAAATTTTCAGTAAATACCTTTTCAATAGACCTGGCAATCTTTAGGTGGAGTTCCTTTTTTGTATTCAGGATAATGGATTCGTAAGTGGCCTGTTGTGCCAAAGCATGTTTGAAAAGGAATTCTATTTCATCCTTTTTTTTGCTTTCGCCGATGAGCTGAACATCCTTCAGGTATTCGATGCGGTCGTCAAGTTCGCCAATAGTGTCGGCGGCTTCTTCAAGTACTTTGAAATAAAAATTAGGCATCTTTCATTTATCGATTTACCCCGTTAAATAGATTTCTAATATGTTGTTTTAATTTCACGGGGTTTACATTTTGTGTGTGTATGAAAACCTTATTTTTTTATTTTAAACCTTAATAGAAGAATGAATGAATTACTCAACTCAACCTTATTACCTTATTATATGGCTGAGAATAAGGTAATAAGGTTTTAGGGAGGGGATTGGTGATTTTTTCTATTAAGGTTAAAAACCAAGAGATAAGGTTTTTTGTAAATCATATAGAAAGTGTAAACCCCGTGAAATAATAGCACAAAAAAATAATATTGTTCCCGTGGCCACACTAATTTTTATTACGAAAGTAGAGGCCAATTTCTTTTCGCGTATAAAGGAATCTAATTGGTCTTTCAGTTCAAAGGCAGTATCCACAGCATTGATGGAAGCGGAATGACCGATTTTATTTAAATAAAAAACAGCGAGAAAAGTATCTCCCGTATATCTGTTTATTATCCCCTGATGTAATCGTACTGTATTATCAATAAGCTCATGGAGTTCACCCATCAAAGGGGTGTCTCTTTGGGGGATAAGTTCTCGGCAAGGGATTGGAATCCGGAAGTTCTGCAGATAATATTGAGGCCGCTTGTTTTTGCATGGATTGGAAGCCACCAAATATCGTAAAAATTTGTGGATATCCGTAAAATTTCTGCAATGGAAATCCTAAAATTGTATTTAAAATAAGCAACCGATTATTTCATTTTAATTATTTTCTTTGTCATCATTTCATTTCCGGCTTGTCTGCCGGCAGGCACGGCTTTCACCTGCAAGAAATACATCCCTGCCGGAATCTCTTTTAAACTTATCTGAAATTCATTTTGCCCTGATTGATCAGTATAATACTGCCAGCTTTTCAGGCATATTCCGGTTGTGTTGTAAATGTAAATTTCTATTGATCCTGAAAAGACCGAATTCAAACTCAAAACAGTATGATCATTTACCGGGTTTGGCGAAATGATAAATTCCTGTTTGATAGTTTCATTTTCTACCGATACTATGGAATCACACGCATCCTGCACCTCCTGCTGGCTGTTGCAACCAGGGGCATTGTTACTTATTTGCACGGATCCATTAGGACTAATAAGGTAATCACATATACTTTGAACCTCGCATGTAGACAAAGAAGAATTAAGATAAATTTTTAGATTTTCAATTGAGTTAGCTTCAATATTATCCAGGCCTGTTAAATTTGAAAGGCTGTCATTACACATAATCCAAAGGTATCCACCTATTGAAGAAAGATTTTCCAACGCTGATAAACTAAGCAGGCATGGATTGCCAGCAAAAAAAGGATAAACAGGGCCTCCGATTTCAAGGTCTCCCCCAATGGATGTTACATTATCCAGTCCGGTTAAACTGGTGAGGGAATCGTTCTGTTTAATATTTAGATTTCCTACTATGGATGTTATATTTTCCAATCCCTCTAAATTAGTCAGGGAATAGTTTTGCTGGACCCATAGGTCTTCACCAATAAAAGTCAGGTTACTTATCCCGTCTAAACTGGAAA
>JAOZRY010000382.1 GCA_029939965.1 Bacteroidales bacterium
TATCGCCGTCCTTATCCACATCATTAAAGATTACTGCCTGGTAACTGTCGAGCTTGAATTTTGAGGAGGCTTTTGTAAAGCCTACGCCCCCGCTAAAAACAAGGATATCGTTACGTCCGCCTGTAATTAGGTAATTCAGCCCGACACTGCCCTGATGCCCCCATTGCGGTTCCATGTCCAGTTCAATTCCCGATTGGTTTAGGTTGGGCATATTGTAGAGGGGCGATACATTTATTGAGATTTCATCGGGAACGGCTCCATGATGCCATGTACCGGGCTTAAAAGATTTTCCTGCCAAATCTATTTTGAGGATCTGGAACTGTGGAAAGGTGTCGTCAACACGATATTTGTAATATATCAGGGTGATATCATAATTTAATCTTTTGATGCTAAGGGTATCAGTATTACCACAAGCATATTTGATTTCCTTAACCAACCCGGCCTCAATGATATCGTAATATTTGTAGTTGTTCCTTTTAGTTATTTGCAGGTCATAATGCCTGAAATCCATGTAACAATCTTCTGACATCTGCAAAGCTTTTCTCCTGTATTCGCCCCAGGTAAGATATTCCGTATCATCGTCCAGATCGTTGTACACCTCAACCCCATCGCTGTAAAAATAATTTCCGAGGATATAACTAAAACCGCTCTCATCAAATGCACCCTCCTCGTTGATCATGTTTTCGTATCCGACAAGAAAGTTGGTCAGTTGATTATAAACTAAATGATCGGGGTTGTAAATTTGTTGGGCATTGATGGGGTTGGCAGCAATGGACAAATACAAAAAGATTAGCCCAATATTAAATTTCAAGTATGCCGATAGTTTGCTATGTGTGGCCATTTCATTTTGGTTTTAGCGTACGATTACTTTTTTTACAACTCTTATGTTTCCATCAAATATTATCTCCATGAAGAAAAGCCCATTAAGGTGATCCGGCAATGTTACCATGAATACTCCCTGATCGATAGCTTTAGCTTCAGGTGTATTTATTTTCCTTCCCGTATGATCTTTAACAGATATTAATACTTCGGCATCGGCGAAACCGGAATCCAAAATTTTAAGTGTCAGGTTCCGGTGCACCGGGTTTGGGTACAATAACACTTCCGGGATACCTGAGTTGTTGCTCCCGCCAATATCAAAATTTTTGGAATCATTAAAGGAATACTTCAAGGTATCGGATGCACATGAACTGTATGTCCTGTCGAGGATAACGGCCCAATAATCAGTCCCGGGGACGATGGCATCATATTCACACCAAGGCAATGTATCTGTTTTTATCAGGGTCGTACCATAGCCCCACCGATACAAAAAAGAATTGTTGCTTCCATTCAGGCTAAGTAAAATATTGCTTTCAGGGGCCTTTCTTACCAAGGAGTTATCTTGAATTAGAGGTACATTTACGGGGATCAGCAACACGTGCTCAATAAATTCATAATTACATAAACCTTCGGTAGATGTATTGGTCAGTGTGAGGGAAATATTAATTTGCTGTGTGGATGTTGTGGATTTCCAATTGGTAATAACCCTGTTTGGCACGTCCGAGAATTTGCTCTCCAGAAATTCGGCAGGGGATACTTCCCACTTATAATCGTAACCTTCGAGATAATTGGTTTCGAACAAAACATTTTCTTCATGGCTGCAAATAACAGTATTGGAACCGGTAATTTCAACGATTGGTGGAATAATTAATTCCAGGGATTTTGTAAGGCTATCAGTTCCGGTATTATTTTTTTTGTAAGCAATTAGCCTGATTTGGATATCAGGGGAAGGATCGTCAAACGAAAAAACAGGATGTTCTAATGGTGAGGTGAACGATCCGTCAATATGGCCATCGATTAGGACTTCCCAAAGGTAACCGGCATAATGGCCGTTATAGCTCGTGTTTTGGATGGCCACCTCATATTGACAGCGTTTTGTAAACTCAAAACCGATAGTTTCTTTCTGTGCAAAAACACTAAATGAAAGAGACATGGCAATTGTAAAAAGAATTGAGTTTCGGATATGTTTTTTTATTTTCATCTGTTTATAATTTTGCCGCGAATGCGCGAATGATTTTTGATATTATCATTAATCCATTATCAAATATATTAAAACGTAATCCTGTTTTTATTTCCCGGGTCTTGATTGTACCATCTTACCCCAATAGTAAAGCCAACGGTATTGACCTTTCCTTTTACACCGCGTTTAAATACATTCCCGGCCTGGCCGGCATCATTGAGGATAAAATCATCTCCATTTGATTGTGTTCCGATGACAGGGCTTAGGCCAAAATTAATGTAAGGCCCAATATCTAAGAAAACGGGTATTGTGGAGGTTAACTTAGTGGAAACGGTGAAACCAAAAATACCTGAAAATGAAACGCTTTTCAAATCGATTTTCGATTCATCCCCTGTAATTGTAATATTTTCATTTGTTGTAAACCCGTATTCAGGCACATCTTCAATTAAATATTTCCCTATGGTGTTGTTGTTATGGACCACTTCATAGTAGCCTTTGTAAGTCGAGGTGCCACCCTCCTGTTTCACCGTTCCCGAAAAATTAAGGGAGGTAACAATGCCTGCCCTGACATCAAGAAAAGTATTTTCACTGAACCCATATTTTATGTGGCCTGTAACAGGAATGCTTAGGCTTGAATATTTTAACGACTGCTTTAAATCATGGCCCTCTTTGTACAGGTCAATGGTATTGAGGACAGGATGGGTGTAGTTTGTGATGGTATCGTAAAAACCGTTAAGTTTTACTTCAGATTTTACAGTGCGGTAAGTTAAACCTGCCCCAACACCCCAATTAAGTTGCTCATCAGGTTTATCCCAAAAATAATTCACCGAAAAACTAACATTGTATGAAGCCTGTGGGATACTTTCAAAATCCTTGTATATGGTACCATCGTCCACCGGAAACCAGGAATAATCGTGATGGTACCTGAGATTGTAAGCAAATGAGCCGGATCGAGGATCTTTAATTATTTTCAGGGCTTTGGATTCTTCTCCAATATGGGTAACAAAGCCTCTTGAAAAGGTATGATCTTTATCCTCCGACAAATTTATCCTTGTGTCGAAGGGTACCAAAACATTGATTGTTACCCGCTTTTCATCCGGCTTAAACCATGTAGTTTTTGCTGTATCATTTTCCTTTGCCCTGGGTTTATCAATGGTAACAACAACTTCCGCAAAAAGGTAATCATCGGTAATATTAATACATTTGATTTCCCTTTTGCCTTTTTCCTTCAGGGGGTAAAAATCCATGTAAATACTGTCAACCAGTTTAAAATAACCTTGTGGGCTTACTATTGAATCACAGATGGAATCCCGGAAAAACGATTTACAATCAACTGTATTTATAGTCTTATCCGAAAACAGGTTTAAAAACCTACCGGAATCTGCTCTACTTGGTTTATTGTATTCGTTAGAAACATTGGCCGTACGGATAACATTGTCGGCAATGCTATTGATCAGGTTTTCAATATTTTTTCGGCTGATTCCGGATAAATACTTGAAACACCCTATGTTATCTACAATGGCAGTTTTAATGTCCAGAATTTTATAACCTAACCCAGGTTCCTTAAAATAAACCTCGGCCAATAAATAAATTTTATCATTTGAATAGGGGCGTTTTATAATAAAATCTTCGTTGCCATCTTTATCAAATATTTTTACCCGTTTATAAATCCCTGAAAAGGTTGAGATTTCAAAAGCCACATCTGCGACATAACCACCATCTTGTTTTTTGATTATGAAATTTTCGATGTATTTGTGATAAGTTTGATGCCGGTCTTTATTCAAACCATCGGGAGCGATGTAAACCACGTCATTGTGTTTGTTAGTCAGGGCAGGATTAATAAAGATGACACCCTCATCATAAATTACATATTCATAATGTTTTACCAATTCGCTAATGTACATTGCCGGTGATAGAAATTCATTTTTTACCGTGTCGGGATCAAAAGAGAAATTTGGAAGTGTTGCTGTATTATAACTATCGCCAAAAAGTTTAATAAATTTTAGTTTGGACTGCTCATCGGGATCCCCTCCATCCTCATCGCTTAAATCGAGGTACCTGGCAAATTCCCCAATGAGGTTATTTATCGAATCGGCAATCTGACTTTTCTGAAAGCTGTTGAAATCCTGGCCATTGATGGACTTTACAGGGAGCAACAAAAACAAAAGTAGGCTTG
>JAOZRY010000383.1 GCA_029939965.1 Bacteroidales bacterium
TTCCGATAGTGATTATTCAGGGCAGGTTGTTAAAAGATATCTTGGTACGGGAAGCGGTTGGGAAACTTTGGGAGATGCGCCTTACTTAACGAACAGCCAATGCCTTGGCCCGGCCATTACAACAGATAACGAAGGAAATGTACTGGTTTCGTTCGGTGGCGATGATTATGGTGGAGGGCTTCCGCTTAGCGTAAAAAAATTCGATGGTTCTACCTGGGAATATGTTGGAACCAGTGCAATTGGTGATGAACCAGTTAGCAACACATCAATAATAGTGGGGAATGATGACATAATTTACGCTACCACTATGGATTTTTGGTCATCAATTAATACCGTACATAGTTTTCAAAACAGTGCCTGGGACGACCAATATATATGTAATGGCGGTGGGTATATGCCTTTTACTAAATATATTGATGATATTTACATGGGGCATTATAATTCTGATAATGGTTTAAAGCCAGTTATTAAGAAACTTGATGATTCAGGTATCTGGGTTAACCTCTCCGAACAACCCGGCGAAAATTACACATCTCCTTCCATTCCAGCAACATCATTTGATATTAAAGCAGACAACTACGGAAACCTATACATGACTTTGTTGAAAGGGGATAATTTTAACCATCACGTTTCGGTAATCAAATTGGATATTACAACTGGGATTAAGAAACCACAAAAAGATGGGGTTTCAATTTATCCAAACCCAACAAGCGGGGTTTTAAACCTAACAGGTTTTGAAAACCTGTTAGGTTTAGAAATTACCGACATAACCGGCAAAACAATTTGCAACACAAGGGGGCATGTCCCCTTGCCCTTGCAAATTGATTTATCAGACCTGAGAAAAGGGGTCTATTTTATAAATATTTTTACTTCAGAAAATAATTACACCGAAAAACTTATCATCAACTAAAAAGCAAACAATAATGAAAAAGTTAAACATCTTATTAGTCCTCCTGATTACTGTACAAGCTGCAACAGCACAATATGATGAGCAAAAAATTCATCCTGAAGTTGGGTATATTACCGATTTTTTTGGGGTAGCAGTGGGTATGTCAGGAAACTATGCAATAATTGGTGCATGGGGCGATGATGAAATTGCAGCAAATAGCGGAGCCGCTTATATCTATTTTAACAATGAAGGAACCTGGGTGGAACATACAAAATTACTTGCTTCAAACGGTTATCAAAATGGTAAATTTGCAAGCAGGGTAGATGTTTCCGGCGATTATGCCGTAGGAGCCACAACTCAGTATAACAATGACAGGGGGGCTGTTTATATTTTTAATAATAACGGGGGCATCTGGGAAGAACAACAATTTATTGAAAAACCTGATGTCCCTGCAATGTCGATGTTTGGTTCTTCAGTTTCCATAGATGGCAATAATGTAATAATTGGGATGCGTACTTTTAGTTCAAGTGTAGGCCTTCCGGGAGCTGCTTTTATTTATAATTATAACGGGGCTACCTGGGAGCAAACCGCTGAACTGATCCCTAACGAAGCCGTTGTAGGAGATTGGGTTGGCGCAAGCTCTAATATTGCCGGCGATTATGCAATAGTAGGGGCGCATGGTACCGATGGAACTCTCGAAAACGAAGGTGCTGCATATATTTACAAAAATATTGACGGAACATGGACAAAAATTATTCAGCTAAAAGCCGGCGATCCTGCCGAAGATGATTTTTTTGGGACTGATGTAGCCATTCATAATAATTTTGCAATGGTGGGGGCCAACAGAAAAAATAACTATACGGGTGCAGTTTATGTTTTTGAAAATAACAATGACACCTGGGGACAAACCCAGAAGATAATAGCCCCGGATGCCAGCTCAAATGATCAATTTGGTTATAGTATTGATTTTAACAATGAGGTGCTGGTTATTGGGGCAAAGTCAGAAGGTTTGGCAGGTGCGGCTTATGTGTATAAAAATATTGATGGGACATGGACTTTCTTCGAAAAAATTATCCCTTCCGATGGTGAATTAGATGATGACTTTGGTAATGCAATTGCCCTTTCTGGCGATAATTTTATTGTAGCAGCTCAATGGTGCGATATTTTCGGAACAAATTCTGGTGCTGCTTATGTTTATTCAACACAAGGGCAAAGCTCTGAAAACGATATTGTTCAGTTTGATATTCTTAACCAAATAGGTAACGAAATAATTAACGGCACTGAACATACCGTAACCCTTGAGGTTGCCTCCGGAACAATTGTTACAAATTTAACTCCTGTGATTGAAATATCAGATTTTGCAATTATTGACCCTCCAAGTGGGGTTTCACAGGATTTTACCAATCCGGTAGAATATACCGTAACAGCACAAAACGGGGAAGAACAAATTTGGATTATTACGGTAAATGTTGACGTAACACACGATCTTGGGGTAAACCAAATTAAACCTGCTACAATTTATTTTGGCGATTCAGCCAAAATATTTCCGACAATACAAATTCATAATTTTGGTACAGAAACCGAAACTGATTTTGAAATAGAGGTTGTAATAAACAACGGCATCGAAGATGTTTACGATTATACCCAAACTACAAATACAAATTTAGCCCCCGGCAATAATATGTATGTTACTATGGACGAGGTTTGGGCAATTACCGATCCCGAATTAACCTATACTATTAATGCAACAGTAATACTTTCGGGCGATGATAATCCTGCAAACGATCTGGAAACCATAACTCCTGTTATTACTCAACTTACATACACAAAACAGTCTTATGCGATGAATTACATAATGTATGTGCCCGACAAACCATTTATTTCCATCAACCTGGAAACGGGCGACCAAGAAATTATTATTGATGATATCGATCCGGGTTATATGTCGGGTGCCGAGTTTGTTTATGGTGTTTTATACGGATTAAAAAACGATACCGATGAATTTTTTATTTATAAGGAAGATGGGACTAAGATAAATCTGGGAATTATAACCGGAACAGAACAAACTCCCACAGGGATTACCTATGATGCCGAAAAAGACATTATGTATGTTGTAACTGTAGGTAATGTTTATACTCTTGAATCGGAAATGTTAGTGAAAGATACAAGAATGCACGATTGCTCTTTACACACATTAAATATGCAAACCCTTGAACTTACTGAAATTGGTAATATAAATGGTGGAACAGATGCACAGTTTTTTGATATTGAATATGCAAACGGTAGCATTTATGCAATTGAGGTTCTTGATATGCACCTTTGGGAAATTAACCCAGGCACTGGTGAAGGGTCACCAAAACCACAATATCTTACCTATTCTTATATGTCGTTAGACCAAAGCCTGTCTTATGATCCAGTTACCGAAACAATGTATGCCACACTTTTTCACTGGGCATCAGGCAGCGATTATAAGGGTTATTTTTGTACGGTCAACCTCAATACTGGTTCAGCTACCAACGTACAAGTTTATGGTATCGACAACAATGTGAAATTTTTTGCAGTACAACCGTCAGTAATTAAAAACATTACATCATTTCAAATTCCCAGCCAGGTTGGCGAAACAGAAATTAACAATGAATTGCACACAATTACTGTTAATATGCCTTTGGGTACAAATGTTACAAATCTAATTCCTGAGATTGAAGTTGCAGTTAACGTAACAGAAATTGATCCGCCGGGCGGAATCCCACAGGATTTCACCAATCCTGTTGAATATACGCTTACCGGAAAATTTGGATATACACAAATCTGGACAGTTACGGTCGATATCCTGACCGGGATATTTTCTGATAACCCGAATAGTTTTAATATTTCCCCAAATCCCTCAACCGGAATTATAAATCTATCAGGTTTCCAAAACCCTATTGGTTTAGAAATTACCGACATAACCGGCAAAACAATTTACACAAGTGAACATGGCCCCTTGGCTGCTCCCTTGCAAATTGATTTATCAGGTTTCAACAAAGGAATATATTTTATCAGGATTAAGACTGAAAACAATAATTATTCAAAGAAACTAATCATTCAATAGGCAATTTTTAAGTCAGAGGTTTAACTTCAAGTTAAACCTCTGACTACACTTCACAATTTATTAAGTCAGGGCTTGACTTCAAGTCAAACCCTGACTACTAAAAAATATATAATGGATAGAGTTATAGCCGTATCAACAGTAATGGGTTGCAAAAACTTATGCAGTTATTGCCCGCAGAATAAGGTGATAAAGG
>JAOZRY010001100.1 GCA_029939965.1 Bacteroidales bacterium
TTTTTATTGTTTTCATTCCCTGTCCCTTGTATATTGTCAGTATTTAGGTAACTGGTTTTTGCTATTTTACGAAAAATACACCATTCATCGTCATTGCGGGTGTAATAGTCAAAAATTGTTGTTAGCAAAAGCTATAAATTATTGAAAATCAGTATGTTAATGACATAAAATAGACTCTAAATGAAAAGGAGTTGATTTATGTCAAAAAAAACGCTGTCCTAAATGCTGTTCTTTGAATGTTATTTCTTTTGGTTTTACGTCTAATAACAAACCACGCTTTCGATGTTTGCAATGCTTTCGTGTATTCATCGATCGGCGCATTAGCATGAAAAAATTAAATGAGCAATCGTGGTTTAAGCTCTGGGTTGCAGAAAGTTTTTCAATTCGTCAGCTGTGTAAAATATCAAGCCACAGCGCATCTACCTTACAACGAATTAAAAACTATTGGCTTGCGAAAAACCCTACTGAAACGATTCATTTATGTGATTACTCTTATCTTCTTCTTGATGGCACCTATTTTCATAAAGATGGCTGTTGCGTTTGTTTTAAATGCGCCATAACTAAAATTGTTGTAACACATATCTTCATCAAGAAAGAAGGTTATTATTGCCTCATAGATTGGTTTCAAAAACTCAAAACGGACGGCTTAAACCCTATCGTTATCATTTTAGACGGTGAAAAGTCCGTTTTACGCGCAATCAGAGAGGTTTGGCCCTGGGTTATTACGCAAAGATGCTTATACCACATTCAACGCGAAGGTATGCGCTGGCTTCGGTCAAAACCAAAAACATTAGCAGGTAAAGAGCTCAGAGCCTTACTCAAAAGTGTTTGTTTCATTGACACATTCAAAGATCAAATTTACTTTATGCAACACTATCAAGCATGGTTGCGAAAGCATAAAGAATTTGTAAAACAACTACCAAAAGATGTTGTTGCTTACAAAGATCTAAAGAAAACTATGACGCTTATTAACAATGCATTGCCAGACATGTTTCACTATCTTGAATACCTTGAAATACCGAGAACAACCAATGCAATCGAAGGTCTTTATTCGAATCTGAAATCAGATTATAACCGTCATAGAGGGTTGTCTCGACAGCATAGGATTCAATATCTTAAATGGTATTTTTATTTCAAAAATCAGGCAATTAACAACAATTTTTGACTATTACACCC
>JAOZRY010000384.1 GCA_029939965.1 Bacteroidales bacterium
AAAAAAAATCACTCTTAAAATTATGCTAGTCGAGTTTCCTAATACATCGTACACTGTTAGCGGTATTTTGCGCATTGTGACTGGTGTTTATTATCGTGTTATTAAAATTTAATTCATATGCGCTCGATGAACTATCCCAAAAACGTGCTGAATTTCTCAGGTTTGTGAATTTCAACATTTCATCAACCATGCCACCGGGTAAGGCAGTAAATCCAATAGCATTTGTTGCTCCTGTATTAGGTGATTTCCAATGCAAAGTATCAATTTCTTTTAATATGCCACCTGCTACTGCTTCACCGCCGACCATTGCAAACAGAGTTTTCCAATTCTCCTGCCTCGGTACAATCCATCCATCGTTTGAAGGACAAACATTTGTTAATGAAACAAAGCTATAAAGCGTACCGTACGACTGGTAGTTTGTACTTGCTTTTGCTTTGTCCACATCAGAACCATCATAGCCATAAACGAAATATCTGATACTGTCTTCATTAAATTCATTTGGAGGATGTACTGCAGGTAGATATTTTAGGTTTTCGGTAAACCAGCAATAATAACCATCGCTAATTGTATTGTACGAGATGCTGTCTCGAAAATCTGTATATTGATCGAAACCACAAGCAAATGAATACTCTTTGCGTATGGATTGAAATATTAATGTATCCACGTACCCTTCAATAATATAATAATATTTGTGTTTATTGGTATTCAGGTTATTATCTGTATATGACTTTTGATTCATGTCCAGACTTACAATGGTTTCAAAGTCTCCATCATCAATTTTTCTTGTGATGTTAAAACCCTCAATATCGAAACCCGGATCTGTTGAGTAACCATCCCAGGATAGTTCTGCTGATTCCCCTGAAATTGTTTTTATGTTAACGTATGCAAAATACCATTCATGAACTACAATTTCCGGGGGTTCTACATCCCAATCTCTGCAAGCTATGAATGAAAGGATTATTAATAATATAAAAATTAGTGTGAAGCCGGCAGAATTTATTTTGGTTTTCATATTCAGTATTATTAAGGTAGTTTATAAATTATTTCCAGTCCGGCACCTGATGGTGTTGAGCCCAATGAAATGTCAATTTTAGTTTGGTGTTTAGCCCTTTTCTTAAGTTTCGAAATGTAAATTGAATAGGTAGTACTTGCAAGGCAAATTATTGTAGAGGTGATAAAAACAGCATCCCAGCTTTTTATTTTTCTTTTCAACTCACTTCTGTTATCGTAGCTATTTTTGTATTGATCGTATTTATCGTTTGCGATTCCAAGCGAACCAATGGAAATAATTCCAGTTGCGACAGCAACAGAAACTCCTGCGGTAAATTTCCTGTTATATTTTTTGATGAGCTGATATCTCGCATAATCTTCAATAATAAAATCCTTTGAAGGCGAGAATAAAGAACTATCATTAATCACAAATGGATATCTTATATTGAATTTTTTGTTTTGTGATAAATTCATTTCATCCAGCTCAAATTCAATAGTATTTGTGTTCGATTTAATCAATAATTTTGTTGATAAACGCTTGTGGCCGTATAACCACAAACTAAAATGTTGCTTACCCATGCTGGTATTTAGTTCCATTGGTGTATGGCCAACAAGTACGCCATTAAAAAATAGGGATGCTCCAGGTGGGATAGATTTAACCAGTATATTTATTTGTGTTGTTGAATCAACAGGGTTGTTTGTTTGTTGGCCTGAATAGTTTACTTCTTGGGCTAATCGTATCTCCGCTTTAATGTTATTTGGTGTAAAAAATCCAACGACTAAAAACAATACTATTGCTATTTTTCTATTCATCATATAATGTGTTTATTTTAGCAATTTAGAAACGAGTATTTGCTAATTTTATATTAGTTTTTTCAAAAATCAAAGATAGATCATTGTCTCAAGTTTTCTGGAGCAACCATGACGAAACCCCCTTTTTTGATGACGAAAGTGGGGTTTGGGGGTGTTGAAAGTGGTTTTTACAGATTTAATCATCTTTGATGCATCTGACAGACAATCCATCACTTTTTGAAAAGTCCATTTCTGTAGCTTCACCACTGGCACTTGATAATCCATAAACCCAACCCTTGTTCGTTTGTATCTCTGACGAACTCCACCAATAACCATTGGTGTCCTTGTTGCCAAAGTTGTTTGATAAATTACTACGCCAACCCCCCGGGAATCCGGAGAAAAAACTATTGTCAGTAGCATTGGTGTTAGGAGAATTCCATCTGGGGTGAGGATTCGGATAGGTTTGTGTACTTTTCATTCGACCCCCTGCCGTTTCATTCCCACCTAAAAAGTTAACCAGTGTTTCCCACTCCGACTTTTGTGGCAAGTGCCATCCGGAAGGACAGAACGCCAATGCCGCCGGATAATTATAAAGCACACCGTAATTTTGATAGTTGGAATTGGTTTTTGCCTCCGAAACTATTGTACTATCATATCCGTAAACGTAGGTGCGGTTTAGGGAATAATGACCATTATCGGGTTTGTACACCCCATTCAGGAAAGATAGGTTTTCGCGCATCCAGCATTGGTTGCCAATTAAAACGGTTAAATACGTATTTCCATCGCGGGAATCCGTAATAACCGGCTCATCCGGGCAAGGAGTATATTCGTTCCTATCGGTAATAAATTGCTCAGTATAACCATAAGAAACACCCGCCGAGTTTATAGCAAATGCACGCACAAAATACTTTGTCATCTCAGTAAGATTATTAATAACAACTGAAAAATTGACCGTGCTATTGGAGCTTGATGAATAATGATTGTTAATTGTTGGATATTGGCTTGTACTCCAACATACTCCCACTTCAAAGGCTGCCTCACCACCATTGTCAATTATTTGCCCATTTCCTACAGCTCCGTTAGAGGATATTGAAGAAACCGGAAGTGTATTAAGGGTAGCTACACTAATTTCCTCATCCCTGATACATCTAACTGAAAACCCGCTCCTTTTCAGATAATTTGTGAAATTTGCCTGATTACTTCCATAATTTAAGTAAAAATAATTTGAATGATTCTCATCACTCATTGTAGATGACCACCATACACCATTTTTTCCTAATCCAAGATAATAAGCTGAATCCAATACTTTCCCACCTGGCATGCCCCTGAAACCACTTTCATTTGTTGCTTCAAAATTCTCATCATCCCATCGAGGATGTGGGTATGGCTGGCTCAATGTACTCTTCAGTTTCCCCCCCGGATTCTCTCCAAGAAAGGTTACTAAATTTTTCCACTCGTTGGAAGAAGGTAGATGCCAGCCTTCGGGGCAGGCAGTAATTGCGGCATGCCAATTATACAGAGCACCGTAGCCATTATAATTATCAACCGGAAAACTATCTTCATCGTTCAGGTCTTGTAATCCATATACATAATATCTTGCTGACGTATTAGACATATCATCCTGTGCGGATATAAACGGATAGTACATCAAGTTTTGCTTTACCCAGCACTGACTTCCAATCTGCACCGTGTTATAAGTGTACTGGTCTCTGGGGTCGGTAAATGTAGGCATACCCGGACAAGGAGTTCCTCCAAAAGGAATGTCTCCATTTTCACCGATTGTTGTAAATGACACTTCATTTCCATAACCTGTTCCATCACCATTGGATGCAAAAGCCCGCACAAAATATTTAGTTGCCGGAGTCAGGCTTGTAATACTTGTAGCAAAAGCATTGGAAACATCATCGCTATATGAACTTCCTGTATTATTTTCGATACTTGGATTATTATCAATACTCCATACAATGCCTCTTGTAGTAATTGATAAGCCATGATCGTCTATTACTTCACCGCCACCAAACGCACTATTTACAGCAATGTCAGCAACAGGTATGGTGGTTAATTCAGGCATCTTTTTTTCTTTTTTACAATGTGGAAATAAAAATAATGAGAATGCCACTACACTAAATAGGATTAAATTTTTAAGTTTCATGTTCTTATCTTTTTAATGAAAAAACAATAATACAAAAATGTCAGTCAATCCCGAACTCAACCATGACGAAACCCCCTTTTTTGATGACGAAAGTGGGGTTTGGGGGTGTTGAAATATTTTTAAGAGGAATAATATCTACCAAAACACCTTCCTGTATTATAATACCATCGGTAATATATTAACAGTTTCGGCAGAAGTGTATTTTACAGCAGATGTTACCGAACCAATAA
>JAOZRY010001101.1 GCA_029939965.1 Bacteroidales bacterium
CATAATGCTAAATGTTATCAAATGGGCTTTGCATTTTTGAAAGTTTATAATTCAGGTAATATACGAAAATAAAATAAACCAAAACTACCGCTGAAAGCGGTTTAGTTCAACGGTGGCAATATGAAAAGTTGGGCATTTTGAAACACCAAACTTTCAATTTACTACCCAGTTTATTTAGTGTTGAAATGTTCATATTTACTGCTTTCTGCCCAATTTTTTATATTGCGTGTTATCGCCTTTTTGTTCTGTCTTTTTTGTCAATTCATTTTCTATCGCAATTTCCAAAGCATCGTCATGTAGTCCGAGAAAATCAAAATTATAAGGGTCTTTTAACGTTTCTGAAACAAGTTTTGATTGTTCTGCCGGAAGTGTTTGTATGAAATTATTGTCAGCAGTATCAAGTCTGTTATAAAGTTTCTTATCAATTTGAATTTCAAGAGTGTCCCTGTCCCATCCATTTTTGATTGTTTCGTTGCAATAAAACTCTGCTTTTTTTATATTTTTAATTTTTGTAATAATCAAACGATTATGTCCCCATGGTATTTGTGCCACGCTCTGTGGCACAAATTGATATTTTTTCGAGTAAAATTTATACCATTGCCTGATTGCATAAATATTCCTTCGTGAAAATCCCTTAATTTCAGGAAATTCATGTTTTAATTCAAGAGCTGTCTGTTCTATGAATTTACTGCCCCATTTTGATATTTCTTGTTTTTCTGAAATATCTTTTCCAATTTCCCAATACATTTCAAGAAGTTGTGAATTAATGGAATGTCTTTAGCGAAAAAGGATAATCTGAATTTTGCTTAAAACATAGTTATACTGAACCGCCGATACAACAAGGATGCCTGCACCTGTTTCTATGCACATTCTATAAATTGCTTTTACGTGCAAGGCGTGATTTCTATGTGTGTTTGTATAGAATTTTATAACAATCATAGTTTTATAATTTAGTTTATCCCGGAGATTAAAGCTATGGGATTATGGTTTGGACATACTTCTCCCATTATGGCTAGTACGGCCATTTCATAGATAAGTATTTCAATTATTTCGTGCCAAATAAGCCCTTCAAATTTTGATATTGACATGGCCGCTTTCAGCCTGTCAAAACAAATCATTAGTTTACTCGTCCGGTTTATGCAGGCAAACAAGCCATAATACCTTATTTTGTA
>JAOZRY010001102.1 GCA_029939965.1 Bacteroidales bacterium
ATACGTTTCAGCTATTACTTAGATATTTTATAGTTATATTACAGCTATATGTCAATCATTTATTTCTTTCACATCATAAATTTTTCTTGATATATTTTCTTGATTCTCAATATATATATCCACATTATAGCTTGAATATGGTTATAATATAACACAATATTAACTTAACAAATACTAATTTAATTTTGGAGGTCGTTTTTGATGAAAAGAATTACAATTTTAATATTTTTACTTTTTTGTTTTAGTGCGCTGTCTGCTTTTAATGCAAGTGCTAAAACGCAACTTACATATGCAAATTTTTTCCCGCCAACGCATGGTCAAAGTAAACTTGCAGAAAGCTGGTGTAAAGAGGTAGAAAAAAGAACTAACGGTGAAATTTCTATTCAATACTATCCTGCAAGCACATTACTAAATCCTGGCACTATGTATGACGGTGTTTTATCTGGTATTGCTGATATTGGTTTTGCTGTACTTGCATATAGCCGTGGGCGTTTCCCTGTTTGTGCAGGTATTGATCTTCCAATGGGATATACCAGTGGTGTTCAGGCTACCAGAATTGCCAACCTGGTATATAATAAATTTCAGCCCAAAGAATTTGATGATTCAGAGCTTATGTACATTCATGCCCATGGTCCAGGAGTACTCCATACCACTAAAAAAGAAGTTAATTCCCTGGCAGATATGAAGGGTTTGAAAATCAGAACTACTGGTACAAGTGGCCTTATTGTTGAAGCGCTTGGCGGCTCTCCTGTCGGGAAAAGTATAAGAGAAGCATATCAGCTACTCCAGAAAGGAGTTGTTGAAGGTTCTCTTCACCCACTTGAAGCTAATAAAGGTTACAAGTTAGGTGAACTGACCCGTTTTGCAGTCCAAAGCCCTGCATGTACTTACACTACAACATTTGCAGTTTTTATGAATAAAAATAAATGGGCTAAATTAACTTTGGCACAGCAAAAAATTATTAAAGAGATAAATGCTGAATGGTCTGTGAAACATGGCGAAGTTTGGGATAGTGATGATGCTGCAGGTGCTGAATTCTTTAAATCAAAAGGTGGAAAAATTGTTAAACTTTCTGTTGAAGAAGAAGCTAAATGGAAAGCAGCCGTTGCACCAGTTTATGACACATATATTAAAAAAGCTGCAGCACACAAGCATAAAGTTGATGGAAAAGC
>JAOZRY010000385.1 GCA_029939965.1 Bacteroidales bacterium
ATTGGGATTTTTGGGTTGGGATTGAAAATAACATAACAGGCAAAACCCCGCCCCTACCCTATTTACATCAAAATTACCCTAACCCATTTACCACTTCCACCACAATAAAATTTGATTTGCCGGAAGCAGCAAAAGTAAAAATCGAAGTCTTCAACCACTTTGGGCAAAAGATAAAAACTATTCTCAACAAACTGATGTCGCCAGGTTCATATAAAATTGATTTTAATGGAGCGGAATTAAAAGGTGGAATTTATTATTATAGAATTGTTACTGACCCCAACAATGAAGCAGGTTATTAGCAGCAGGTGAGGGGGATGGTAGTGGTTCGGTGAATTGATATACATTTACAATAAAGCATACAGATAGCATTTAATAAACAAAAAGTCTTATGAGTTTATCTAAAATTGAAAAAATGCCGATATTTGCAGCTTAATAATATGTTATACTTGCTCAAAAAAATATTAAAGACATAAAAAAATGTTAATAAAATATATTGAAAAAGCTATGCAACATGCAAAATACGAATTATTTACAGATGATAATTCGTATTATGGTGAAATACCAGAATGTAAAGGGGTGTATGCAAATAACTTCAATTTAGAAGATTGCCGAAAAGAACTTCAGGAAGTTTTAGAAGATTGGATTTTAATAAGAATAAATAAAAATTTATCATTACCAATTATAGACGGATTAGAAGTAAAGATTAAGGAAGTTGCCTAATGCCGCCATTTAGACCAATAAAACGTAATGATTTAGTAAAATACTTAAAGAAACACGGATTTGAAGGACCCTTTTCTGGTGGCAGACATCAATTTATGGTAAGAGAAGACATTACCCTAAGAATTCCAAATCCTCATAGAAGTGATATTGGTAAAGAACTTCTCTCCCGCATACTTAAACAAGCTGGAATAAGCAGAAAAAAATGGGAATCTTTATAGATTAGAAGTTGGAGATGAGTTTATTAATGTAAAGAAAATGATCCTGATGAAATAATAAAAGATTTCATCAGGATAAATATTGGTGAAACGGTAAAAATATCAAAATAGTCATGGGAATTATAAACGAAACAACAGCAAATAAAGAAAGAAAAACATAAAGCTAATGGGGCACTGGTGTCGGATTTGTGGGCGTTCAAAGCCAAATAAAAAGTTTTCGGGCAAAGGCCATAAAAATCATATTTGCAAAGAGTGTAGCCGGAAACCGAAAACAGAGAGGGACGAAATTGACCATATCGAAGAAATCTTCAATTATATTCACCAGTCGAACATTTCAAAGAAAAATATAAAACGACTTGAAAAATTGGTTTGCTCACAAAATCAGGAAATCGCGGAACTAGCAAATATTGTTTTGGAGGTTGCCCTTATCAAACCACACAAAAAGAAGAGAATAAAATTTTTAGCGAAAACAAACAGGGAACTACTCTCTAAACTTGAAGAAACCGGACTGATAATGGCTAATTATTGATAGATTAAAAATCAAATATATAGAAATCAAAAAACAATACACAACTAAATATTAAGGTATATAATGAAAAAAACATTTACATTTATTATTCTAATTGCATTATCAACATGTATTAGTGCACAAACGCCAGTAAGCGGAAATCAATCGGGAACATGGGCTGCCGCAAATTCTCCATATCAGGTAACAGGAGAAATATTAGTTCCTGGCGAACAAACTTTAATAATTGAAGCTGGAGTTGAGGTTAACTTTCAGGGACATTATAAATTTACTATTCAGGGAAACCTGCAGGCATCGGGAACTGAAACGGACAGCATTTTCTTTACAACCGATAATCAGACAACAGGTTGGGGTGGAATTAGATTCGATGGCTCTGATGGCATTAGTAATTTATCATATTGCCGGATTGAATACGGAAAAACCGCAGGCAATTATCCTGATAATCATGGAGGTGGTATGGCATTAATAGCATCTGATGCTGAGATTTCAAACTGTGTTTTTGCTGATAACGATGCAACTGGTGAAGATAACGGAATGGGTGGTGCCGTATATGCAATAAGTACAGGTAGCCCATCAGTTGCCTTAACTCGTTTTACCGATTGTAAATTCATACACAATCATGCTTATGGCGAAGGTGGTGCAATAAAATTTACAGGGGATATGAATACAGAAATTACCGGTTGCGAATTTATCGAAAACACCTGCAACTATGGCGGCGGAGCAATCTCATTTTATTCAGTAGTTGATACAAAAATGATTAATTGCTTGTTTGCCGATAATTATACCATGTATTCAAGTGGTGGTGCAATTCATACTCTTGGTGTCGGGAACAGTATAATTTTTATGCAGTGTACTTTGTCTGGTAATTCCGCCGTAACGGGAGATGGCGGAGCTGTAAACCTTGTTTTTACTAATGCAACCTTTGTAAACAGTATAATTTATGATAATCCCGGAGCATATAGCGATGATATTTATTTAGATATGGGAGGGGAGGCCGAAATAAACTATTGTAATCTAACGATGCCCGATGGCGCAACCGGCAGCAATAATATTAATGAAAACCCTCAGTTTGTCGATGTAGGCAATCTTAATTTCCGGCTTATGGAAACATCACCATGCATAGATGCCGGCGTTGATATAGGTCTGGAATATATTGGTCTGGCCCCTGACATGGGATGTTATGAATACGACCCGTCAACCATCATAAATAGTTACCAAACAAATAACTTGATAATCTTCCCAAACCCGACTAACGGAAAGATAAATTTTGAATTTGCTGATAATAATATTCGACAAATAAAAATTTCTGATTTGACAGGAAAAACAATAATTAAAAAAACATGCGTACAACAAAACAAAATAATTGATTTAACGCCGTTTGAAACAGGAACCTACATAATTAATGTAAGATCAGACAAAAAAATGGTTTCGCGAAAAATAATAAAGAACTGATGAATTAATTAGGTTAATGAAGAAAATACTTATACTAATTTATATTTATCTGAATTATTTTGTAGCAATACCCTTTATTGCAGCTCAATCTGTGTTCTTTGTTGATGCTGTAAATGGTGATAACAATAATTCGGGAACTTCATCAGCGGAGGCGTTTAAAACCATAGCTAAAGCCAGAGATATTGTAAGAAGCATTAACAGTAATATGACCAGCGATATTATCATTTTACCTCAAAGGTGGGGTTTTTGAGCTTAACAATGCTTTAAAATTAACATCTGAAGATGGCGGAACAAATGGATATAATATTATTTATCAGGCACACAATTGCGAAAAGCCTATTATTTCGGGAGGGCAGTTTATATGGGGATGGATGCTACACGATTCTATCAAAAACATCTATAAAGCTTTTGTGGAAGAATCAGATAATACACGGCAATTATATGTAAACGGAATGCGGGCTGTAAGAGCCAGAAGCAATAATGCACCAGGATGGACAGAAGCCGGAGATGGATATGATTATCCTTCCGGAGTACAATACTGGGAGAATATACAGAATGTTGAAGTAGTTTCATATAAATACTGGAAATGTTGCTAATGAGTATAAAGGTTGTGTGGGGATTTTTGTTGCATACACTGAAAATACTGTCATATCTCATAATGAGTTACGCAATCTGCCTTATACCGGGATATCGATGGGATGGGGTTGGAGTAATACTGAAACTGTTGCCAAAAACAACGAAATATGTTACAAATAGCAGTTGGCATTAAAAAGCTATAACTATTATGGATAATGCCGGCAGGCGGCCGATTAAGGGATGTATTCCTATTTATACGAATATTGAAGAAAGCACTGATAATAAGTTAAATATTAAATTGTATCCCAATCCGGTTAACGATATTCTGTACTTTTCATTCGATGAGTTTTTTCATTCGAACATCAATATTTATGTATATGATATTTATGGGAAGATGATATTAAAGGAAATACTGTATAAATCACAAACCCGGTTTGATCTTAATTTTATTAATTTCCCATCAGGTTTGTATGTAGTACAACTCATTACTGGGCAAGACTCACATACTTGGAAAGTGATAAAGAAATAAAAACTAAAGTGATAAAGAAATAAAAACTCATATTCCAATACAGACTTCGTCAGTTTCGCTTAATCAAGGCGCAGGCTGATATTTTATTCCACAGTTTACTTTCTGTAAATGAGGAAATAAAAATTTGACTGCAA
>JAOZRY010000386.1 GCA_029939965.1 Bacteroidales bacterium
GCTGCCTCCGGTATCTCCTTTTTTTCTGTTTTTATGAAAAAATATAACATCTTCTTTGCAAGCCTTTTTTTGGTGTGTTTCCTGTTTTCGCTTACGCTAAAATCGCAAACCGAAATATCAGGAAGGATTACTGATAACGAAAATAATTATTTGCAGGGAGCCAATGTTGTGATTGTGGAAACCGGCGAAGGATCGACAACAAATACTAATGGAGAATTTTTTATTCAAACTCAATTTCATGGTCATGCCGAAATTAATGTGAGTTTTGTAGGATTCAAAACATATAGCAGGAAAATAAAAATTAAGCCACAGAAAACTGTTTACCAGGAAATAAAATTAACACGTTTGGTATTACAGGCCGAGGTTGTAGAAATTAAAGCTGAAGCCGAAAAACGCCCTCTCAACAAGCCTTTCAGGATCGAAATAATTGGGCAAACCGGGATTGATGCTCTGCCTGCCAACTCTGCCGACCAGCTTTTTGTATCATCGCCCGGAGTAAACGTAAACCGGCAATACGGCATTTACGATGATAAGGCTGTGGTTTCGCTACGTGGGCAAAGTGGTAGCGACCAATCGCGGACTCTGGTAATGGTTGATGGTGTGCCGGTAAACAAATCGGATGGCGGTAGCGTAAACTGGAACTTCATCCGTCCCGAAAATGTAGATCATATCGAAATTACCAAAGGCCCCGGACTGGCAAAATATGGCAGCAGTGCCATGGGTGGGAGCATCAACATTGTTACTGCCCGTCCCGTGCACCGTTTTAAAGTAGAAGCACAAGCCGAGGCCGGACAATGGAATACATTAGGTGGTATTGTAAATATTTCGGGCAAGAGTGCCGATAGTGTAAAAAACCCGTTATGGTATTCAATAAACGGCATGGCTCGTATTAGCGATGGTTATATTAATCAGCCCGAAGAAACCATAATCATGTACGATTCGGTGGTTGTGCCCTCGTTTCTGCGCGAACAATCGGCTCAAACCCGGCTGGGATATCAGATATCTTCAAATCATAAAATTGATATGGATATTAATTTTTACAACGATAAGCGGGGGCGTGGCATCAAAATTTATGAAGATGATGGCTCCTGGTCATCGCACCAAACCTGGTTTGCAAAAATGGGGTATCAGGGTAAGGTAAAGGGTTTTGAAATAAATGTACGGGCTTACTATCTGCTCGAAAATTATTATAAGGTAAACGAGTATTTTAGCGAAGGCGAATATGTGTTGTACGATGTAAATTCGCAACGCACTGATCTCGGTATATTCATCGATGTGGCCAAAAAAATTGGGAAGCATCAAATTTTATCGGGGGCAGAACTGCGCCGTGGAAAAGTGGATGCCTCCGATATATATTATACCGCTACCGACAAAATCGACAACCGTGGCATGATGGATTTAGGAGCTTTTTTTGTGATGGATGAGATGAGCTTTTTTAATAATAAACTGCAGGTTAATGCAGGCTTGCGCCTTGATATGGCTCGCTTTTCCAACGGAGAATACCTTATTCAAAACCCATCATACTCGCTTGAGTACATGCTCAATTTTCAGGATACCGTAATGAACACCAACAATTGGGTGGCATTAAACCCAAAGTTATCGATAAATTATTTTCTACAAAAAGGCGTACGTACTTTCGTTTCGGTGGCACGTGGTTTCAGAGCACCCGTACTTGATGATATGTGCCGGTCAGGAAAGCGTAAAAATGGGTTCAGTGTTGCCAATCCCAACTTAGGCCCCGAATATATTACCAGCGTGGAGTGGGGCTTCGACTGGCGAGTAACAGGCAATCTGCACATTGGAATATCGGCATATTATTCTTATGGTAAGGATTATATATATTCGGTTAGTACCGGCGATTCGGTAAATATGGGTTATACAATTAGCCCGGTATATAAAGTGGAGAATATTGGTGGGGTTGATATTTCGGGTATTGAGGCGGAGGTATCAGGAAAGGTTACATCGCAAGTTTCGTTTTTTGCCAACTATACCCGCAATTTCTCCGAGATAACAAAATTTACACCGCACTCAGCCGCCGATCTCAACCTTACCGGAAACCATCTCACCGATGTCCCCGATCATCAGGCCAACGCAGGTATTGGATGGCAAAATCGTATTGTTAATATAAACCTTATCGGGAAATATATTGGAAAGCGATGGATCAACGATTACAACATCCCCGATATAACCTACCTCTTTGCCCCACAATATCCGGCCTATTTTAATTTGGATATCAAAATCCAAAAACAAATTACTCCAAATTTGCATATCTCCCTCTCCATCGAAAACATGTTAGATGAAACACACATCAACAATCGCGGATATAAAACACCAGGCAGGTTTGTGATGGGGAAGATAATGTGGCGGAGCTTAATAAAATAGGTTCTACTACCATTCTCATGGTAAACAATGATTCTGTTTTTCTGTCAATAAGTTTGTTTATAATGATGAAATGCAACAAGGAGACAATGCAATAAGGAGGCAATGCGATAAGGAGATAAAAAAACGAAGATGGGAAGGATTAAATCATTGAAGCGTTTTTGTGTGTTCCACTAAATTCGCAGTATAATCATAAATTAAGGGATTATATCTCCCTCTTTCAATTCATCGTCTTTTGTATATACAAATGGGTTGTTGGTAATCGGTTTTTGGTTCAAATTTTATTGCTGTATTTGCATTATCCATTTCCAAAAAATAAATTTTTCCATAATGAGTTTGAAAAGCTAAAGTTTTACCCTCATTTAAAAAGCTTAAATACCTAACACTTCCGGTAATGTTATTATTTGATAAGTCAAATATATTTGTACGACTACCTGTTTTTAGGTTATACATTACGATCTTGTATTTGGAAGTGCTCTTCGGACTGTTAATATTTAGAGGTTCAATTACTAATAGTTCAGGGCTATACTTCTGAGATTGCCCATATAATAAAGTATTTTTCTGTTCATCTAATAATAATGAAGATATGTTTTGTTTATCAAGGCGTTGGCATGAAATGCGCTCCGGTTGGGGTGGTAGCCACCCATTTAATTTCAAAATGCACTCTTTAGCAAATATAAATTAGATGGGTTTATTACCTTAAAATCAACAACATTGTATTTGTTGGCAAAACTAATTGGAAGTTTTGCTTTTCTACCTTTACCCCATTTAAATTCGTAAGTAGTTATTTTCCCATCAATCTCTTCTACCAAGTCAATTTCTGCTCCATCATAAGTTCTCCAAAAATAAAAGTTTGAAAAAATCTGGTTGTTGCTATTGGCTTTTATTATTTCTGATACGCAAAAATTTTCCCAGATTGCGCCATTATCAACTCTGTCGTTTACATCTGCAAAATTGTTAATAATAGCATTCCTTATTCCGGTATCGAAGAAGTAATATTTGTGACGTTTTTTAAGTTCATTTCTCAAATTCCCACTAAATGAGCCAAGTCTGAAAATTATAAAACTCTTTTCCAATAAATCTAAGTACCGCTCAATGGTTTGCCTTGAAACACCAATGAGTGAAGCAAGTTCCTGAAATGAAACTAAATTACCAACTTGCAGAGCGATAGCCTTAAGTAATTTACGTAGTATTTCCGGATTACGTAATTGCTCAAACTTAAAAATATCTTTAAATAGGTAGTCGTTACTCAACGAAAGTAGTTTTGATCTTTTTTCTTTAATACTCAAATCAATTACACCAGGATAAGAACCATAAACAAGTAATTCGTGCAAATTCTCCAAAACAAATTGCCATCCTCGTTTTTCGCTTATTTCGTTAATTGAAAGAGGGAATAGTTTAAAACTGATATTTCGCCCTGTGAGTGGTTCACCTGTTCTATTGGAAAGTTCAAAACTACTTGAGCCTGTTGCAATAAATTTTGTGCTTATGTTTTTATCGTCAAAAAGGAGTTTGAGAACCTTCCCAATTTCAGGAATTGTTTGTGCCTCATCAAAAGCAATTATTTCTTTATTGTCGAATAGTGAAATGATTTTTGGAATATTCATTTCTCTTAAGGTGTCTGAAACAACCGATCGTTCGCAATTGAGTACTTTAACACTTTGGTGTTTTTCTGAAAGAATTTCTAACAAGGTAGATTTGCCGGTTTGTCTGGCACCGAAAAGAAGCACAATTTCCTTTCTTTCTAATTGGATATCAATCAAATCAGATA
>JAOZRY010000028.1 GCA_029939965.1 Bacteroidales bacterium
AGTTTGTTCTTGGCTTATGCCGCATATGAAACCAACCGTTCAAAAATTTACCCATACATCGGAATGCAATCAATGCAAATAAAGTTCAAACCACAATACTATTTATCGTACCCTTCAGGAACTTACAGACAATTATGGTCAGATTATGTTTATTCAATTGGATTACAGTATGAGTTCATGTCCAATTACAAGCAGTATGAATCTGACTTTTTTGTAGGCACCAGCCTGCGAATATCCTACACATATTCATTTTTATCTTTTACCAATTTAAAAGGTGGCATGAATCAAATTACTATTTCCGGTGGCATTACATCCAAAAAACCAAGTAACCGTAAAAAGCTTAACAAATAATTTTTGTAATTAAATCATCTGATTATTTGACATAAATTACTTTGCAAACAACTTCACAGGGATGGCCCAAACTAAAACATCCTCCTTCACTCTCACTAATGAGCAAGTCATCCAGATCGGTAAGGTACCTGAAAGTCAAAAAAAAAAGATTGCTAAACATTGTACTAAATACTCTATAAGCTAAGTAAATATTTAAATACGTATTTTCAAAACACGCAAATCAATCTGGTTTGCGTGTTTTTTTTGATAAACAGTTCAGGAATCATACCCTGAAAAATCTCCATTTTTACCAGATCAAATACTACCCCTGTTTTTTTTAATCAGCTCAAACCCCACTTTCGTCATCAAAAAAGGGGGTTTCGTCATGGTTGGGTCTGGAAAATACTCAAATTGTTATACTTTTGACTCATTATCATTAAAAAAATAATTATGAAAAAAATCACAATCTGTTTATTATTAAGCATAGCTCTTCAAGGATTTGCACAATCCAAGCTCCAGAAAGCTCATCAATATTTTATTGAAAATAACCTCGACAGTGCCAAAGTACTTTTCCAAGAGTCATGCACAGTTCCGGAGTATAAGGCTGAGGCATATTTAATGCTTTCGATAATTGCATCAATTTACGAGGCTGATGACGATGCAATAGATGCCTTTGAGAGATTCACTAAATACGAGCAAAACATCAACCCATATTTTTCATCTTTCTTCCACAAGGAAATTATTGGTTATGGAACAAAAAAGCAGTCGGAAAAAATGTTGGATTTTTTGCTTTCGCTGTTGGATTCCGGAAAACTTAACGGAACAAATACCAGCTGTGTGAATGAAGTGTTGGGATTTCACTATTTACATTCAAACAAGCTTGATGAGTCAAAAAAATATTTTAGCAAAATTGGCTCCATTGACCCCTGGCAAATTGTTGGCTCTTTTGAAAACGCTTCTGGTGGAGGCTTTGATAAGAACCACGGACCATTAGATAATCCTGAGCCTGACGCTGAGTTTTACAATAAATATCATGCTAAAATAAAATGGTTTGAAATGATCGAATCATATCCGGGTAGGTGGAAATACTTAAATTATCATTTCATAATCAAAAACTCCGTAATATATTCCCAAACCTTCTGCACAAGTCCTTCTGATCAGGTAGTAGAAATCAGGATAGGAACTTCAGGGTCGCTCAAAGCATGGGTAAACGATAATCTTGTTATGGAAGAACCGTTAGAAAGGAATAATGGTTTGGATACCTATATTTTTAAGGCAAAGTTGCACGCCGGAAATAACCGTATTTTGCTACAAACCGGCTCCAGCGAAATTTCAAGTAATAACTTCCTGATACGAATTACGGATGAAGCAGGAAACAACATCGATGGCTTGGAATTTTCATCAAATTACAGTCCTTACTCAATAGACACAACCAAAACAAACCCAAAAGTTACACCTTGCCATGCCGAACAATATCTAATAAAAAAAATAAATACTGAGCCAGAAGACTATATTCATTCTATTTTACTGGCAGATCAATATTTATCGAAGGATAAAAATTATATGGCTCAGCGGGTTTTATTTGACCTTCAGGAAAAGTACCCAACTTTTAGTTACCTAAATTATTTGTTAATAGAATCGTACCTAAGAGATGAAAACCGGACTGAGTTAAGCAAATCTCTCGAAGCCCTAAAAAAAACTGAGCCTGATAATCCTTTTGCTATACGGTTATTTTTAAATGAAGCTTTGAGAAAGCAAGATTATGCTGAGGCAAATTTGTTAATCAATAAACTCATTACAAAAACTGGGCAGAGCCAATCAACCTACCATAATAAAATAATTATTGCATTAGCACGCGAGAACTACGAGGAAGTTTATAATCTGGTAAATACTGCATATCGTAAATATCCTGATGATGCAACAATTGTAGAGTACAAATACCTGATTGAAAAAAACACTTCCATTTCTCCCTCATCAGCAGAAAAAATCCTTAAAAATTACCTGAAGAAAAACTATAACACTGAAATCATAATTGAATTAGCTGGTCATTTGTTTGATGCTGGCTCACAAAAGGCAGCGTACAAAACCCTCAAGAAGTTAATCGAATATGAGCCTGAAGTATATGGCAGGTATTTCATGTTGGCAGAGGTTTATTTTAACAACCGGGATTATGATGAGGCTAGGAAATATTACGAAAAGCTTATTGAGTTTTCGCCATATACTGGTATTTGCCATTACTATATTGGAAAGTGCTACCTCGAGACCGGAAACAAACCAGCCGCTCAGCGAGAGTACATTAAAGCCATTAAATACAATCCGATTAATTATGTAATTCGTGATGAACTGAGAGAATTACAGGGCAAAAAACCAGTGTTTGAGTTATTTGAACAGGTGGATTTAGAAGAGGTTTGCAAAATGGATTTGGATGATAGTTTAGTTGCAGGCAGCAACAGTGTAATACTCCACGACGAAACTCAAATAATATTACATGAAGGTGGCGGTCAGCAACAACAAGAACTTCTTGCAGTTAAAATTAATAATACAGAAGGGATTGACATTTGGAAGGAATATAAAATTGCTGTTGATATAAATGAAAAGTTAACCATTGATCAGGCTAAAGTAATAAAGGCAGATGGTTCTAAAATAAATGCTGAAATAAACAACAATTTTATTGTTTTTACAGGCTTGGAATCAGGAGATGCAATAGCCTTATCATATAAATTGGATGTTTATTTAACTGGAAAATTTGCAAAACAATTTACAGATGTATTTCAATTAAATATCTATGTACCAAAACTCACCAAAAAATATTCAATATTGGCATCAAAAGATTTAGAGATAGATTATTTGACAACCAATTCAGAAGTAAAGCCAACTAAAGGTGCGGTTGAAGACTTTGTGAAATACACATGGAAAGAAACAAATCTGGGATCACTTAAAAGCGAACCCTATATGCCAAATGAAATAGATTGCACACCCATGGTTCATATTTCCACATTACCAAGCTGGGATTATATTGCAAAATGGTTTACTGATATTACCAAAAATAAGCTAAAATCCGATGCAATTCTTCAGCACAAGGTGGATGAATTATTTGATGGGAAAGAGGAAATGACACAGATGGAAAAAGTCGAAGCGATTTATTATTACATAACTCATGAAATAAGGTACAGCTCACTTCCCTTCAGGCAAAATTACTATACACCAAAAAGAGCCTCTGAGGTAATTTCATCACGAATTGGCGACTGTAAAGATGTTTCAACACTTTTTATTGCAATGTGCCGAGAAGTTGGAATTGAAGCAAAATATGTTTTGGTAAGCACACGAAACTTCGGAAAAAATATTTCACCATTGCCTTCAATTATTTTTAACCACTGTATGGCAGTTGCTTTTATTGATGGCAAGGAGTATTATGTTGAATTAACATCGGAGGAATACCCGTTTGCTTGTATTGACCAAAACACACGATTTTCATTTGCTATGATCCCTGATGAAGACAAAGCAGTAAATTGCACACCCTTTTACCTCGACCCTACTACCAGAGTGATGAATAAAGTAACACGCAACACCACCGTAGATTTCGAAAATGAAAAAATAATTGTTAATTGCGAAAGCCGAAAAACAGGCTTACTTGCATCCAGGTTTCGAGAAACTTATGCAAAGGAAACCCCTGAAGAATGCAACAAGATCTTACATTCAACCATATCTCGAGAAAAAAATTCAGTGGAGCTATTCAGCTTTGAGACGGGCATAAGTAATCAACTAAATGAAAATGAAATTAACTATCAATATGAATATTCTGCTGATGCCGATATTACAAAGATATCAGGCCTTGAAATATTCAACATCCCATTAGTTGAAAAGCATTTAACAACATCAGTGCTTGCGCAGGAAACACGGCAATACCCACTTGAAATCTACAGCTCTTTGCTCTCGACAGATTATGAATACGAAAAGGTTATTATAAATATTCCGGATGGTAAAATTATTGCCGAAATTCCGGAGACAGTTGATGTGACAAATAATTTCGGGTCGTACTCATTGGCTTTTCATGAGTCCGACGGAAAACTGATAATTGAGAGAAGTCTCACTTTCACAAAGGAAAGGATAACACCTGAAGAATATGTTGAATTTAAAAAATTCCACAACCTCATTGTTAAAAATGACACCCAGCAGTTAGCTTTTAAATAATAAAAAAACTGAGCTTCTCAGAACTTGAATAATTAGTTTAATCATTCCCCCCTTGAATTCTTAATGAATTCAAGGGGGTTTGAAATGGCTGCATAAATTCAGGGAGCATCCTAAATAACATTGAAACAATTAAAATAAGTCAGTTTATAAAAAAAGAATAAATGATTCGATATCAAACACTTCCATTAAAAATTAGTAATGAACCCATAATCATAAAAAAATGGCTACATCAAAAATTACCTGGATTAAAATAGTGTTTACTTCAATAGCATCAGTTATTTTGGTTTTAGGTGCTACTATAAAAACTTGCAAATCACTGAAACATAGTAAAATAACAAAAACTATTACCAAAACAAAACGGCTCAGCGACATGGACAGCTTTCCCGTTACCTTAAAAAAAGTGGTAACATTACGGCGCAATATAATATCACCAGGGTCATTTACACTCAATATCCCAGCCAACTTCACACCAACCGGCGACTACTGGAAAATCTGGAGAAGCAACAGACAATTTGAAGATGCGAGTCAGAATTTACTCATCAAGTATTTTACCTCTTTGCAGCATTCGGATAAGCACCTCGTTAATTGGAAAAAGCTTCATGACGATTTGGAGTTTATCGATTTTTGTTTAGACACCACCACTTTCAGTGAGTTTGTTGCAGACAACAACCAACAATTTAACTTTAAAAATATTTCCTACTCACATTTAAAAAATGATGATACAATTCATGGTTATTCATACTATTTTTATAGCAAACCGAAATGCTATGTCATGGATTTCGAATCTATCAACGGTGACTCAATAAAACAAGTTTCACATCAAAATTTCCTGGAGTTTTTCCAACAGTAAATAACCGGAAGTTATTTATGAGCAAGCCCTTAGTCGATAAAAAGAGTATTATCACCTCAAAACGAGAAACCATGAATAACAAAATGAAAAAATGGATGGAATTACTTACAATGTACAATCATGAAATGAGAGCACCGTTGTGGGGAATAAATGGGTTTTCTCAAATACTCCTTGAAGAGAACGATAACTTTACTGATGAACAAATAGAAATGATAGAAAACATCAATAAATCCTGCCATAGAGTAATACATACTATTGGCGATATGATGACTACAGCATTTTTGTTGCTTGATGAGAAAAAACCAATGTTTGAAAACGTTGACCTTGAAACTTTATTTCTAAAAACTGAACATACTTTGAATGCAGGGTTCTGGATGGCCGGTTACCGCACCTTTAAGTTTATTATTGAGTGCGATGGAAATATAGATCCGGTTGTTGCAGATAGGAATTTATTACTCAGCATGTTTTTATGGCTCTTTAGCCGCGACACATACAACTATCAGGATTCTGAAAAAGTCAACACTTTTTTTATTCATTTAAAAAATAATTCAAGCACCATCGAAATTAGCATTTCAAATATTTTTAATGATGACGGAAAAAAAACGCATTCAAACTTTATTGATCTCTGGAAAGAACTTATCGATAAAATCTTAAGTATTCATGCCGGGCAAATTTTTAACAAAACCGATGGCAACGGAAAAACTTTCATTGAAATCACATTGCCCGTAGAACAAGAATAAGCATGGATAAAAATAGCGAACTAAAGTTCAATTTTTGGAAAACTGCAAAATTTGATGATTTTTTGCAAATAAAATTTATAAAGGCCTGATAATCAACATTAGTTTGTTATTGATTTTTAATATTTTGCAATTTTTAATTTGCTATTATTCAAGAGTTTAGAAAATGAACTACAAAAAATGTCTGACCAGAAGAGTAAAAAATGAATATGAAAAATCTGAAAAAATGAAAAGTGACATTGACAAACAAACAGCCAATACCTTGGCAATAATGATAGATTCGCATCTAATCTGTTATAAGCACTATTTCCCATGGGCAGATGACATTATTGCCAACCATTCAGATGCCCCTGCATGGATTTTGAATTTATCAACTGCTAAATATATTCCTGATGCAGTAAAATCGATTAATGAGTATGTATATTCAGAACCCTTCGAGTCTTTTGATGATGAAAAATACTGCGATCAATATGTAGCTTGCTTATTTTTACGCTATGAATTTGGCGCAATTTCATGGGCATCATTTCTGTTAGAAGCAGGTGATTATGCGGATGCATGTTCCGGACGTTATGAATGTGAATTATTTTTTCAAATGCTCAACGAATATGAAGATTCTGAGCATTCTGAAAAGTTAAAGAATAAGCAAAGCAAAGAGATGCAGCGAGAATTTTCGGATGTCATTCAATCCGTTAAGAAACTTTACTTAATGACAATGAAAACAATAATAAATATGGCGGAGACCAGGAAAAACTGATGATAAAAACGGATAGCATCTATAATCCAGATTCAAATAATCAAAACACTAAGAATAATATAAAAACAAACGACTTTAATTACGGGAACAATGAGGACTTACTCTCAGAGGAATTCCAGGTAACAAAAGAAGATTTCAATAAATGGAAAGCAATACGCTTTGGAACGGAAAACCCTGAAGTGCTTATATCAAATTATCACGAATGGTTAATTACTTCACGCAAACCGGCTTATGCTATTCGAGACATTTTTGATGAAAAAACCGGATCAACCCCTGCTCCAATCTGGTGCTTTGATCGCTTTGGGCAATCCGAAACCATTGATGCTTTGGGAAATACTTACTACATTGGTGGAGAGTACGAAGACCATTACGATCCTGACTTTTGCATATACAATGATATTGTGAAAACAGGTGCTGATGGCTCAATATCATTATATCTTTACCCGGAAGAAATTTTCCCGCCAACTGATTTTCACACCGCAACCCGGGTAGGATCAGAAATCTTTATTGTTGGTACACTGGGATATTGTCAAACCAGAAAATCAGGAATCACAAATGTTTACAAGCTTTCGCTCAACGATATGTCTGTTTCCAAAGTTGAAACTACTGGTGAAAATCCGGGCTGGATTTATGAACATAGTGCGGAATTTGATACTGAAAACAATGAGATCGTGGTTTATGGTGGAAAAATATATCAACCCGAAAAGAATAATTTCATTAACAATTTTGATACTTATGGTTTAAATGTGGAAAATGGAAATTGACGGGTGATACAAAAATAGTCCGTAATAAAATGGCAATTCAGGCGACAAAATATACGAAATTCTATCTCACTTGATTTATAATACTCATCCAAAGGCATGGAGACCCTGAAATTTGATGAAGAAACAAAGGCAAAAATTATAGAAGAATATAATAAATCATTACGGATATTCTACACAGAAAATGAGGATTGTAGAGAACTATTTCCAAGCTATGCAAAATTTGAAACCTATTCAACAAAAGATTTATTTAAAACTGATTTTATAGGTATTATTGGATTTCAACCTAAATTAGAATACCTGGATAAGCTCTTTGCTTTTCCAGTTGAGCATGAGGTAGTTCATGGTTTGCTAAATGGCTTTCTTAGCAATAATTATATCATCAAAATCAATGAAGAACAAGTGCTGGTTCTCATTGATAGCAATGTAATAAGTTTTAATTTTTCCGGGAACATGGAACGCAATGTAATTGAAAAAGTACTAACGCACTTTAACGAAACGCTAATAAAAATTGGATATGATGATATTGTGTATGAACGAATTGATTAGCCTGTAATGTTCATATTAAGTGAAATTTAACCCAGAGTAAAACAGACAAAAACTATTATAAAAAGATAAAACACCTTGCTATGGAATTAGATGATAATGAAGTTTCAAACCATAATAAAGCCAATGTATTTCGGGATATTTGGTTTAGTCCAAAACAGGTTTTTCAATACATTTTAGAATCTGATTATAATGATTTTGTTATCCCATTGTTGTATATCTTAGGAATTTTAAGATCTCTCAACTCGGCAATCGAAAAAAATCTGGGAGATAAGCTTTCGCTCCCAACCATTATTTTTTCCAGCATTTTTATTGGCGGTATTTTTGGGTGGTTAGGATTTTATATTTATGCAGCTATGCTTCGTTGGACAGGTAAATGGCTAAACGGTAAAGGTGATACTGATTCAATTTTGAAAGTTTTGGCTTATGGACAAATGCCATCTGTTTTAATGTTGCTGTTGATAATACCTCAAATACTTTTTTTTGGCGAAGACCTTTTTAGAAGTGAATTGGACCCAGCCAAATATATCACCCTGAGTGTATATTTTTTGATTATCACAGGAATTCTTCAGGCTCTATTAGCAATATGGTCATTTATACTTGTAATCATTGGATTGTCCGAAGTTCAGAAGTTTTCGATTGGGAAGTCAATTCTAAATTTCTTACTGCCTGTCATAATCATTGTCGCACCCGTAATAATCATTCTGATTTTAATTGTCTAAAAGCAGCCAAATTAAATAAGTTAACTAAAACAGAGATAGCCCATGAAAAATGAAAATTCACCACAGAGAACACAACTCAAAGCCGGTAATATTTATAAAGCCCACAGCAACTACTGGACTTTTAGGCAGGAAGAGAAAAATGAACTGATGAAGAGATATCCTGACCAGCTCAACGAAAAGGAAAAACTAAGATTGATTCATCAGATTTTTCTGGAAGTCTTTAGCTCAAAAAGTAAGAATCCGCTGAATGACAGTGATCTTGATGCTGAATTGCCTCTTGACGATGAGCTTAAAAAGATTTGTACCGAAATCATCAGTGGATTTATGAAACCGGAAAGTGCTTTCAGGCCAAAATATTGTGTGGCATGGAAAGGAAGCCCGATGTTTCGGGTAACTTCATGAACATGTCACTTACTCATTTGGGGTGTATAGAGGTGATACGCATTGACGGGGCAAATAATCTCCTTGAAGTAGATTTCATTCCCTTTGATGAAATCCTCCAGGTCATTCATTTCAGTCCTACAATGTTTAGTGTGGCCAAAATATTTTTTGAGGATAATAGGAAAGCAGCAGTTGTTTATTTGTCTGCGGTTTACGGGTTGTCGTGGTTTTCAAAAAACGAAACGGACTATAATGATATGCTGACAAGATTTTTCTACAGCCTCAATATTAATGATCACCTCAATTTATCGCTTGGAATTGGTCAACAGGAATTCATGGTGAAAGAAGAAGAAAAACAACAGATTATTGGATTAAGCAGTATTGGCTCCATCGCAACAGTGCTCGAACCTTATGATCCAAAATTTGAAGAAAAATGCAAAGCCAGGGGTGTCGATCCTGAAAGGCTACTAAGAAAAAAATAAAGCAAATAGTATTAAAAATCGCACTTCAAACAATGGGAGTAAAACAAAACCAAATATTTTGAATCATAAATTTCTAAACAAACGCTATGAATTTTTTTTTACAAAAAGCAGAAATCTTACAAATCTTGAAAAGCACGCAGAAAATTTCGTACACAGTGCATATGAGATTCTAAGCAAAAACAAGGACGGATTATTGGATCAGGCATCTGACATTAATCAGTTCATTAATCATGATGAATTTATCCATTGCTCAATGATAGCTGCTTTCAGATTGGTCGAGAATGATTTATATGATAAATATGGATTCGACCATCCGACTACTATCAAGCTCATGGAGCTGCTGATGAATGAGTTTAGTAAACATGATCCGGGGTTTAATGATCTCATTCAGTATATCGTAATCTTTATGCAGGACTCCATACAAAACAATAACTTTGGGTCTGAGTTTGATTCCTTTCAAAAGGTTCTGGGATTTTGGATACTTTACACATTGAAGGAAGGGGAACTATATTTTGACAATGCGGGAAACATAGAAATTGCAGCCATTGTTGGAAATTGGATATCAAACCTATTTGATGATTACTGGGAAAATATTCCTGAGTATTAATCCTCAAAATATCACATTCAGGTTTAAAGTATAATTTTGAAAACAATCAAAGAATTAAGTAAGGCACAAAAATGAAAGCAAAGATTAAAAACTATTTATCAGAACTTGAGCAGGAAAAAGACATTGAGATTCTTTTTGCCTGCGAAACAGGCTCAAGGGCATGGGGCTTTCCATCGCCCGACAGCGATTATGACGTACGGCTCATTTACAAGCACCATAAGGACTGGTACTTAAGCTTAAGCGAAGGAAAAGACTCGATCGAATTTTTTCTCGACAACAATGAAATCGATATTAGTGGATGGGAGTTGAGGAAAAGCCTGCGCCTACTCTGGAAATCCAATGCATCAATTTTGGAAAGGATTCAAACTCAAAGGCTTTTTTTATGCCCTGCGAGCTTCAGTTGCCTGTTTGTGGATTCTGGAACGGGAGGAGATGCCTCCGATTGAGTTTACTAAAATGGTAAAGCAATTGGATTTACAAACAAACCTTGTTACAAGAATCAACGAGTTGATTCAACTCAAATCAACCGTTGGCGAAAAATACATGCACAGCGGAGAGGCTGAATTATTTGATTTTATACAAAGTTGTATTAATAGTTCAGAAAGTGAAGCCCAGAAGTTACCCGGTAAAAAATCTCAAATGAGCGATTTAAATGAATTCTTTAGAAAAACATTGGGGTAGCTTATGACAGTTGACGATTTACGAAAAAGAGACTTAATTATTCTTGAATGTATCAGCGGAAGCAGAGCCTACGGCTTAAATACACCCACATCCGATACCGATATTAAAGGTGTCTTCATGCTACCAAAAGAGGAGTATTACGGATTAAAATACACTCCGCAAGTAAATAATGAAACAAATGACATTGTGTTTTATGAGTTTGGGCGGTTTATGGAATTACTTTATCAAAATAATCCAAATATTCTCGAATTGCTTAACACCCCCAAATCGGCCATCATAAAAAAGCATCTGTTGTTCGATGAAATTACAACAGAGCTGATACTCTCGAAACTATGTGCTAGTACTTTCGGGAAGTTTGCCTGGTCTCAAATAAAAAAAGCCAAAGGTCTTAACAAAAAGATACTAAATCCTATTGCCAAAGAACGAAAAAGTGTGCTTGAGTTTTGTTATGTGAACTACGTCCACGGGGCAATCCCGCTAAAAAAATTCCTCTCGATTAATGGTTGGAAACAGGAGAATTGCGGCCTGGTAAAAATCCCTCATATGGAAAATATTTATGGATTATTTTACGCTGAAAATTCAGGGTTTAGCGGAATAATAAAAGGCGAAAACTCCAATGATGTTAGTTTAAGCTCCATTCCGAAAGGCCAAAAGCAAGAGGCACTAATGTATTTCAACAAAAATGGATATTCCACCTACTGCAAAGAGTATCGAGAATATTGGGATTGGGTGCAGAAAAGAAATGAAGCCAGATACGAAAACACCAAAAGTCACGGCAAATTTGAATATGAAGAACTGCTTAAAATGGCCGAAGAAAAAAGGAATATAATGGAACTGGCTTTTAAAAATTCTACTTTGCCCGACAAACCGGGTTTTGGCGTGATTAATGAATTGGCATACAGACTTAGAGATGAATATTATGAAGTATAACCTGTTTAACGAAATTAGTTGATAGCAATTATAGAATCAAGATATCCCGAATAAAACATGGAAAGAGAAACCATAGAAATATACTGCAAAACATACCATGACATTCCATCTGTTGAAAGAATAAAGCAACTTTCGAGACACCAAAGAATGAAGGTGCTTTTTAGCAATGAAATAGTTCACGACAGGGAATCGATTGGAGACAAATGGAAAAAAGAGCTGAAAAATTTCTTGATTGGTATCCCTACACGGTTACCCGAAATAAGTATTACACGATTAATAAGTGTCGAAGAAATCATTGATCATAATGAATTTTTTGAAGAATACGCCAAAGATTATGGTATGCTTGCCAAAAAACTAATTACACAACTTGCCCAGCAACTTCAGGT
Source organism: Bacteroidales bacterium (assembly GCA_029939965.1). Lineage (GTDB taxonomy): Bacteria > Bacteroidota > Bacteroidia > Bacteroidales > 4484-276 > SABY01. The sequence goes on from JAOZRY010000028.1 coordinate 12,359, forward strand.
TGAAATTATTCCTGATGACCCGGATGAACTTATATGCAATCTAATGCATATCCAAAGCACGACTAAAATTTTTAGCATGGATAAATGGAGATATTTTGTGCATGGATATCACTGCCGGTTTAAACACACTATTACCGGACAGGAAATTGAAGTACCCTTGCGCTATGGAAATAACTTCGGAGCATTGGACCCTTACTTCTTCACAAGATACATCAACTCCACACCTGATTACTATCCATTACCAGTAGCCATTTATGAAGATTTCCATGACGGAGTAAGAATTCTTGAAATCATGGAAAAAATTGGGAAGTTCGAAAAAGTGGAAGGCGTATTTAAAGGATGTTACGGCTCAATTGTAAAAGATAGAGATTAAAAATCTTAAGTTTATAAACCTGAAAATATCCACATAAGTTTTGAAAGTAAATATAAAATGACAGATTCAGCACGATTACCCAGACATATAGAAGTGGAACTCCGATTCCGTACGCCCGAAGAAGGAGGGAGAGACAGCCCATGCAATTCGGGGTACAGACCTCAGATGTATTACGATGGGCATGATTGGGTCATCAACATTTTCTTTCCTGATGCAGATCAAGTGTGGCCTGGTGACACGGTTCGGGCTTATTTCTGCATGATGAGTCCCAATGACCATGTCAAACACATACATCCAGATATGGAATTTAAATTAAGAGAAGGAGCCAGAGTGATTGCAGATGGCAGAATCACTAAGGTAATCACGCTTGAAAATTCGGGCGAGAAATGAGCCACTAAACAACTGCTACTGAGTTATTTTAATTTGCAATTGTTCGGTACAAAACAACGAAAAACAATTATCGCTTCAGAATCAATCATGGTTATAAAAAAATCAAAATTATGGAACAACTAGTTGAATTGTTAAAAACTGATTAACAGCCCGGGAAGTACGGCATACCACATTTTCGCAGGTTAGTTTATTCCTTGGAAAGTTGCTCCCTTGCAGAGCCTTCCTCCGCTTAAACTAACGATACAAAGTTGACACATGGCAACCTATTTAATAAATTGATTTATAAACATGTCAACTAAAAGTTGAGATAATACTGTCAACCAAAATCATGACAGGACAAAATCCAGACCTCTCAGCTCCAAGCCCCCAACTCTCAGCTCCCTGCTCCCTGCTCTCCGCTCTCCGCTCCTGATAAGATTGGTTGACCTATAAATTAGTTTCCGATTTTGGAAATATTTTTTTTTCGTACAGCTTAAAAATAAATATCTTTACCGCATAAAAAATACAAACAGTTATACATAAACTTAAACTTAGCCAAAATGATGAAAAAGTTTTTATTGCCGGCACTTGCAATTTTTGGAGCTATCTGCTTATCTTTTTTTTCCTGTTCCAAAGACTCTGATGACAAAACAGTTGTTACTGATATTACTCTCAGCGAAACATCCATTTCGCTTAAAAAAGGAAACGAAACTACCATAACTTACACTATCGTTCCATCCAATGCTACCGAAAACCAAATAAGTTGGTCGAGTAATAATACCGAAATTGCTACAGTTAATAACGATGGAAAAGTTACCGGAATTAGTTTAGGAGCTGCAACAATTACAGCCACCGCCCAAACCGGCGTTTCCGATGCTTGCGATGTTGCTGTTTACGACGAAACCGAAACTCAACGGCTAAAATGGAAAGGCATTACAAAAGACATAAGCCTTACGTTTTTTCCGGCTTTAGACCCATCTTTACAAGTTGTGGTGTTGTATAACGAAAATGATGAGTTTGTTAAAACTGTAATCAGCGATGGAAGTGCTTTTAGTGTCCCCGAAAACGGTTCAATGAAATCAACAAAGCCCATTCTCGAAAACATTGCTTTAATAGAAAATACAGAATTAACATATTTGGATTGTTCCAACAATTCGATGCAGAATCTCCTGTTTCACAATAATGTTACCACATTAATATGCGATAACTGTCCTGATTTGGAGATTGTAAACATCGACGGATCCACAGCCATCAACGATGTTCCCACCGAAGTTTTAAATACCCTAAAAGTTATACAGGACATTATTATTGTTGTAAATAATATTCATTATATATACAATGGTACCGATTGGGTAGAAGACATACAACCATAAACACACCCGCCGTTAGATTGGGCAGGTGTGTTAATGGAAAATCATTTTACACTCCCAAAAGATTATTGCAATTTGAGAACGGATTAAAAATACTTGATTTTGATATTATTGTTGTAACAAATACTTGCTCAGCATTTCTTTTAACTCCACATAATTGGTTGCCACCGGCAATTGAGGGTAATCATCTATTACATTTTGTGGCGGGCAAAACAAAATCCCCACCTCAGCTTTAAGCAGCATCGACACATCATTGTAGGAATCGCCAAAGGCAATAACTTTGTATTTAAGCCCCTGCAACGCTTCCACAACTTTTCTTTTGGGGTCTTCCTGCCGCAGTGTGTAATCTACAATATTATCCTCCTCATCAATAACCAGCTGATGACACAGCAGAGTAGGTCGGTTAAGTTGCTTCATCAACGGATCGGCAAACTGGGCAAAAGTATCCGAAACAATAATCAATTGCGAAATCTCCTTTACCCAATCAATAAATTCCATAGCACCTTCCAAAGGTTTAATAGTACCGATCACATTTTGGATATCTTTCAATTTCAGGCCATGTTGCGCCAAAATTTTAAGCCGGCTTTTCATCAATACATTATAATCGGTAATGTCGCGGGTGGTGAGTCGCAATTCTTTAATTCCGGTGCGCTCGGCAACATTAATCCATACTTCCGGTACAAAAACACCTTCGAGATCTGAACAAACTACATACATAAAATATAAATATTTAAACGTTTAATTATAAACTTGAAAACAGTGGGTTATTATTTAATGCTTCAATGATTTAATGCTTCAATGATTTAATGCTTCAATGATTTAAT
>JAOZRY010000387.1 GCA_029939965.1 Bacteroidales bacterium
TTTTCAATACAAGTCCAACGAAGATATCGGTGTTTTCTGGCGCACACTAAATAATATTTTTGCCGAATAGCAGTTAACCTATTAATTTATGGGTAATTTGTGTAAAATTCATAAAATCAAGGATTAATATTTTGAAAGGCCAAATAAATTCTATCCATCGTTTTATTGTGCCAAAGCACATCACAATGGCAAATATTGTGGTAATTGCTTTTGTTCTCGCTTCTTCGTTCATGTCTTGCTCTACAAAGAAAAATTCGTTTTCCAGGCGTGCTTATCACAATCTTACTGCTCATTATAATGCCTATTGGAATGGAAACGAGAGTTTTAAAGAAGGGTTACGCACTATTGATAAAAACGTGCAAGACAACTATACCATGGTGCTGCCTGTTTACAAATACGGCACCAAACAAGATGCTCAGGCTATTGTTCCCAATATGGATCGTGCTATCGAGAAAGCCTCTAAGGTTATTCAGCGCCATTCGATGTATTTTAATCGAAAAGAATATGTAAAATGGATTGACGACAGCTACATGCTTATTGGAAAATCGTATCTCTACAAACACGATTTTTCGAGTGCACGGCGTACTTTCGAGTTTATTACCAACAGATTTAGCAAAGAAGATAGCAGATTTGAGGCAGAGTTGTGGCAGGCTAGAACATACAACCAAAATGAAGAGTTTGAAAAAGCCGAATCTATTCTTGATAATTTGAATAGCAGCATAAAAAAAGGTGTAGCTCCTGCAAAACTCGAAAATGAGCTCGTTAAGGTATATGCTAATTTTTACATTCTTCAGCAAAAATATGGTGAAGCAATTCAGTATCTCGAAAGAAGTATAGAAATGAAGAACCGGAAAAGTGTTAAAAACAGGCTGAGATTTATCCTTGCCCAGGTATATCAGGAGTTGGGTGAGTTGGAAGAAGCAGCAAAACTTTATCAGTTGGTGATTCGTAAAAATCCTACTTATGAGATGTCTTTCAACTCAAAAATTAACCTTGCCAAAACCTATGATGCCAAGTCGAGCAACAGGAGCATGATAGTTAAAAAGTTGAACAAAATGCTCAAGGATAAAAAGAATGAAGACTATCGCGATCAGATTTATTTTGCACTTGCCGAAATTTACCTAAAGGATAATAATCTTGAAAAGGGGATTGAGTTTTTAACGCTATCGGTGGCATTGAGTGTTTCTAACGATTATCAAAAATCTATATCCTCATTAAAATTAGCCGAAATACATTTTACCCAACCCGATTATAACCTTGCTCAGGCATATTACGACACTGCCATGCAATTTCTGCCTCAGGATTACCCCAATTATGAAGAGCTAAAAGAAAAGACAGAAATTCTTACCGAGCTTATTGTTAATTTGCAAAATATCCAGTTTCAGGACAGTTTGCAGAAAATGGCCGCTATGCCTGAGGATGAGCGTAATGTAATACTTGATAAGATTATAAAACAAATAGCAGAGGAAGAAGCACGGCAACGCCTCGAAGAACAAGAACGACGGCAGAGCCTCTCTATGCTGGAGCAGGAAAACCGGCAACAAAACAGAAATATGCAACAATCAGGTGGTTGGTATTTCTCTAATCTACAAGCCATTAGTTTTGGGTTTTCGGAGTTTACAAAAAAATGGGGCAGGAGAAAATTAGAAGACTTGTGGAGGATCAGCAATAAACAAATGATAGATTTTGGAGAAGAGGACGATGAGTTTGCGGAAAATGACTCTATAGCTTCCGATAGCACCGCTGTAGCTCTTGAAACCGATCCGAAAAAGCGTGAGTTTTATCTTCAGGATTTGCCACTTACTGAGGAAAGTCTGGCTGAATCAAATGTTATTATTGAAGATGCATTTTATAATATCGGGTATATTTACAAAGATGGCTTGAAGAATAATCAAAAATCTATTGAATCGTTCGAAACATTAATCGAAAAATTTCCATTGCACGAAAACCGGCTCATGGTGTATTATCAACTGTATAAAAATTGGGAGGAAGTGCCTGACATCGTAAAGTCTGATTTCTATAAAAATATGATCGTTAAGGATTTTCCCGAGAGCGATTATGCAAAAATTATTGTCGATCCAAATTACAATCTGGTTTTGGAAGCACAGCGCAATGCTGCCGCCAATCTGTACGAAGATACGTATAGTGCATACATGAATAATCAGTTTTACCTCGTAATAAATAATTACAATGTTGCTACCGAAAAATATCAGGATAGTGATTTATTATCGAAGTTTGAATTTTTAAAAGCCATGTCGCTGGGGAAAGTTCAGGATTTGGATACTCTTGCAGTATCGCTCGAATACCTTGTTGCTAATTACCCCGACAGCGAAGTAAAACCTATGGCCGAGGATATTTTATCGAGGCTTCGCCCCGATGAAGAAGGAAACATTGTTCTCGAAGAACAACCTATTGCTTTGCAAGGTGAACAATCAGGAGTAAATGTGGAAGAGGAGCAGGAGTTTACAACGGTTTTTAATACCGACCTTCAGGCGGTTCATTTTTTTATGATGCTTGTGGATGCCTCCAAAACAAATATAAATGCGTTAAAAATAAGACTCTCCGACTTCAATTCCAAGTATTATAAAACCGATCAACTCAAAATTAATAGTATTGTTTTTATGTCTGACATTCAAATGATATCGGTCGGGAATTTTAATAATGCTGAAAAAGCTTTGGCATATTATGAAACTGTTCTCCTAAATAACTACATTACCTCACAAATACAAAACCCGGAAGAGAGCACATTTGCTATTTCTGTAGATAATTATCCGATCTTTTACCGCGAAAAAGATATTGAGAGTTATTTGAAATACTTTAATAAGGTATATCTCAACAAAACTGCAGAGGATCCCGGAGAGGAATAAATATATGATAGTTGGTGATCAGATAACGATAAAAGGATAAATAATCAGGATATTTTGGCCTATCCAACGATTCCCAAAAAACACATTACCTTCGCAAGAATTGAATTACGTATTAAATCGGAACAAGAATGGCAAAAAGCAATACATCTGAAAACTCTCCCTCAATAAATTTTCTTGGTAACGGAACAACCATAAAAGGCGATATTAAATCGAACGGTGATTTTCGTATTGATGGTTATCTTGTAGGTTCTATTAATTCAAAAGGAAAAGTTGTAGTGGGTCAGTCGGGAAAGATAGAAGGTGAAATTATATGTCAGAATGCGGATGTGTCAGGCTCAATTCATGCAAAAATAGTTGTACATGAATTATTAACCCTCAAGGCATCAGCGCGAATAAATGGCGATATTTTTATCTCGAAGCTGGCCATTGAGCCAGGAGCAAAATTTACAGGTTCCTGTAATATGAATGATATTCCAAAGGAAGAACCGGAACTTCCAAAAAAGAATGAAGGAATTAGACAAAAAGAAAAAGCCTTTAGATAACTTTATTAAATATTCCAGTATCGGTATTCAAATGCTGGTAATTATAGTTGCAGGGGTATTTGGCGGATACAAACTCGATACCTGGATGGGAAATACGTTTCCTGTTTTTCTATTGCTTTTTTCCACCCTTGCACTTTCCACAGCAATTTACAATGCCATAAAAGATTTTCTTAAAAAATAGCTTACCATCATGTCAGAAGGGGAAATTAAAAAAGCGTTTCATAAATTTTTGCAGCAAACCATCATCATCTCAGTTGTTTTGTTTGCTATATATTTTTTTATCAATAATATTGTACAAATCATACATACCTCACCAGCCACTCCATGGCTTATCCTGTTTTTTCTTGCCCTTTCTAACTTTGTTTTCTATATGCAGTTAAAAGCCAGCGCAGGCCGGCCAGCAAAATTTGTTAATGCAACACTCATTTCTACAGGGTTTAAATTGTTGTTGTTGCTGGTAATTATTGTTATTTATGCACTTGTTTTCAGAGAAGATGCAGTACATTTCATTCTTACATTTTTTGTGATATACCTGATATTCACTATCCTCGAAGTCCTTCACATCAAATCATTTCAAGAACAATCTGGTAAAACCAGGAAATAGGGCAGGATATTTCTCAAATCCTTTTTTTGTTTCCAGTCAGTTTTTGTACTTTCTGATACATGATCCAATCGATTACATTATTATTTGTTTTTCGATAATCATAAATCGTCAATCATAAATCAACAATCATAAA
>JAOZRY010001103.1 GCA_029939965.1 Bacteroidales bacterium
ATTTCACAATCACGGGAATCATTGATCGTTATATTGGAACGCAAGTAAATTGGGAGGACATCCATAAACTTGACGTGATTGGACTAGACGAGATTTCTTTGAAAAAGGGTCATAAGAATTTTGTGACGATAGCGACGGGTCGTATCGGCTCTAAAACGATCATTTTAGCTGTTTTGGAAAATAGACTAAAAGCAACCGTGAAAACATTTTTATCAAGTATTCCCAAAAGATTACATAAAACACTGAAAGCGGTATGCTCCGATATGTATGATGGTTTCATTAATGCGGCTAAAGAGGTTTTCCCCCAAAAAGTCATGATTGTCGTTGACCGTTTTCATGTGGCGAAGTCCTATCGTTGGGAACTGGAAAAACTTCGTAAAAAAGAAATGAGACGCCTGAAAAAAGAACTCTCTGAAGACAAATACAAAGAGTTAAAAGGAGTGATGTGGAGCTTGCGTAAAAAGAAAGAAAATTTAACGCGAGAAGAAGCTCAAACGCTTCAGAAACTGTTTCAGCAGGCGCCGATTTTAAAACTCGCTTATGAACTTTGTTGGGAGTTGACCGATATTTTTGAAGAACCTATTTCAAAAAGTCAAGCAAAACGAAAAATCAAACAATGGAAGAAGACAATCTCAAAAAATAAACTTACTTGTTTCGATCGTTTTTTATCCACTTTGGATAATCATATGGAGGAGATTACCAATTACTTTCATGATCGTTATAACAGTGGATTTGTAGAGGGATTAAATAACAAAATTAAGGTCATTAAACGGCGATGTTATGGGATATTCAACACCAGTCATTTGTTTCAAAGAATCTATTTGGATATTGAAGGATATTCAATCTTTGCCTAAATTATCAAATAGTTAAAACCCACGGATAACCCTAAAGAGCCATAAATGTTCGGCAATCCTTATCACCAGAGTGAAAAAATGAGACGGTTAAGTGTAAATGTTTTAATAAGTCTGGCGGCGCTGCTGATTGTGGGCGTTGGCTCCGCCAAAGGCGAGGCGGCTCAATCGACGATCAAAAGCGTAAATATCGCTTACGAGCGAACTATTTTTTACAATAATTCAGACAGAAGCGATTTTAGAGCGACGGAGCTCAGCCTTTTTTTAGAGTTTAGCAAGCTTGATAATTTTCAGGTTTTTTTGACTCAAAGGATGCTG
>JAOZRY010000388.1 GCA_029939965.1 Bacteroidales bacterium
AAACCCAACCCATAAATGATTTGGAGAGAAGAAAAATAATACTCTCACTACTGGCACCCATTGCCTTTCGCACTCCATTTTCTTTAACTCTTCGTTGAGCAATAAATATTGCCAACCCAAACAGGCCAAGACTGGCAATAAATATGGCAAGCAATGTAAAAACCACAAGTATGGATTGTAATTTATCTTCAGCATTATAGTATGCTTGCAAATATTCGTTAATAAACGAATAATTAAACTGCACATCCGGGAAATGATCTTTCCATGTTTTCTCAACAAAAGCTATAGCTTCCTGTTCTTTACCATCTTCAAACCTTATACTAATTCTACTCATCCAGTCCTCGGCAATAAAAATTGCAAGAGGTTCTATTTTGTTTTTAAGCGATTGAAAGTGGAAATCTTTCACCACACCAATTATTGTTCCTGTGGCTGTAGTGTCTATTTTTTTAGCCATCCACTTCGTATGACATTTCCCACCAATAGCTTCGTTTAAATCGGTGTATCCGATCTTTTTGGCACCGGTTTCGTTAATAATTACTTTAAAATTCCTGTCGGTTTGCTGCTGTTCATCAAAGGCTCTACCGGCAACCATTTCAAGCTCATAAGTATCCAAAAAGTTGAAATCGACTGCAAAAAACCTGGAAAGAAATATTTCCTTTTCAAAATCAGTTTCCCATCCTGAATCTGAGTAATCTCTTTCTGCCGGTACCTTTTGCGATCCTGCAACTTTTAAAATAATCGGATTTCTTAACAAATCGGCCCTAAACGAATTAAAATTAGAAATTACATTATTGTTTTCTACTGGAAGTACCATTAGATTTTCCTTATTATAACCCAAGGATTTGTTTTGCATAAAGTGCATTTGACGCAACGCAGTGATGGTACCAATGATAAGTGCGATGGATATGGAAAACTGGATAACTACAAGTATTTGCCGGAATGAAAAACGACTACTACCCATTTGAATCTTTCCTTTTAAGACTTTAATCGGCCTTACAGCCGACATATAAAATGCCGGATATATACCTGAGAAAAATCCTGTACCAAGCACAATTGCTATCAACAACAATAATTTGTCGATTTGTAAAAACACACTCATCGAAAGACTTTTTCCGGTAAGATCATTAAAGCTATTACCGAAAATATATACACAGTATTAATATCACCTTGCACATCTATGTCCCACATCAATCCCGATTTGAGGTGAATATCAGTAACATTTCGCAAGAGCAAATGCATACTACTATCCGTTTTTGTACTATCATCCGAATTTGAAAAAGCTTCATAAGCCGGCATAATAGTACTTTCTACCAACCCATCGAGTTTATCCTCCACTTTTGTTTTATCAACACCATCAGAAAGCAATATATAAGTGTATAAATAATTACTCAGCCAGGTGTTTAATTTTTCCTGCGAAAATTCATCTTCGAGGGTAGAGAATGAAGCCAGAATTTCGAAATGAAAATGTTTGTTTTCGGGAAGTTCTTCGAGAACACCTGTAATTTTATACGGAATCAACTCTCCGTCCCAATCAACCCTAAGTATTTTATTGATAGGATCATCGTCCCCAAAAAATCGTTTTGCGGCCACATCCGACAAGATAAGCGAACGCGGTTCGGCAAGAGCTGTTTTAGGATCGCCCTGCTTAAGAGGATAGGTAAATATTTGCAAAAAACTGGTATCCACAAAATGTATCTGTTCGCTAAAACTATTTTTATCAGACCCCTCCACAGATAGTGTGTAAGGATTAATGCGTCCCATGTTTTCTACTTCCGGATAATCGTTCATGATGGTAGGGCCATATATAGCACCAGTTACGGGTACAAAAAATGTTTGTCCCTGGAAAAATATATTACGTTCTACGCGATATATTCGGTTAGCATTTTCATGAAAAGCATCATAACTCAACTCATCGAACACCCACATTGCAATCATGATGGATGTAGCCAAACCAATTGCCAGTCCTGTAAGGTTAATAATCGAAAATGTTCTGTTGCGAAGTAAATTGAGAAAAATACATTACTGTTTTTAAAAAACATTTATTTTTGAAAAATTATAATTATAAAAAAATTCACACTCCGCATAGCTACACCGTTTATGTTATTTTTGTAGAATTAGAAAAAAAAATATGAAATCGTTCGCCAACATAAAAATTGCAGCAAAGTTGAACGCTGCGCTTATTACAACCTTTATCCTCATTATTGTCGGATTTGGTATTTATACAATTAATATGCAGCGCAAGCGGATATTATCGACCGCCGATGTACAGATGACCCAACAGATTGATGATTTGACCAAAATGGTTGATATTCAAATTACCGACAATCAGGAGATGGTTGATATTTCGTTGAACCTCGCTAATCACTATTTTTACAACCTGGGCAATTTAAAACTCAATGGAAAAGATATCGTTATTGAGGCCACCAATCAAATTAACAAAGCCAGTCATAAAATCAGGATTCCCGAGTGGGAAATTAATGGTAAGGTTATTCAGGGAAGCTTCGACATTGTGGATGAAATTAAAAGTATGTCGGTGCAAACGGTTACTATTTTTCAAAAAATCCCGAAAGGTTTCCTGAGGATATCAACCAATGTAATGAAATTAAACGGCGAGCGTGCTATTGGTACATTTATTCCTAATAACTCACCGGTTATTAAAACCATTATGCAGGGGCAAACATACCGTGGGAGGGCTTATGTGGTAAACGATTGGTATCTTACAGCATACGAACCCATAATGATTGATGGTGAAATACGCGGAATTCTTTATGTAGGTGTAAAGGAAAAAAATATTACCAATCTCAGGAAAATATTTCAGCAAAAATCATTTTATGAAAATGGTTATACAACACTAATTTCAGGTGATGGGAAATTCCTTATCCCTCCGGAAAACAACAAGGGATTTGGAGATGAGGTAACTTTTTTTGATGAAATTAAAAGCACAGGCAAAGACGAGGGTATGGTTACCTTTAACTATCAAGGGGAAAAGATGATTCAATATTTTAAATATTACCATCCAATAGATGCTTATGTTGCAATTATTGTTTTTGAAAACGATTTGATGGGTATTATAAATAATATGATTTTTGCTGTGGTATTGATGACAATTGGTGGCATATTAATTTTTATCCTGATAATTATATTTATTACCAGAGCTATAACCAAAGCACTGAAGAAGGGAGTTTTGTTTGCCCGAAATATCTCCGAAGGAAACCTTACAACACAACTTGAGGTAGATCAAAACGATGAGATTGGTCAGTTGGCAGATTCGCTCAAAGCGATGTCGAAGAAACTACATGAGATTATTTCAAATATTACATCCAGTGCCGATAAAATTACGAACACCGGAAGACACATGAATTCTGCTTCCATGAAAATTGCTCATGATGCAAGCAAACAAGCTTCAGCTACCGAAGAATTTTCGGCCACCATGCAACAAATGTTGTCGAACATTGCACAAACCACTATTAATGCAAAACAAACAGAGAAAATAGCACTTAGTACATCTAAAGAAATTAAGAAAGGAACCGAGCTTACCGAAGCTTCAGAAAAAGGCATGAAAGCTATTGCAGATAAAATTAAAATAGTAGCTGATATTGCTTTCAAAACCAACCTGCTATCGTTAAATGCTGCCATTGAAGCCGCACGTGCCGGTGAGCATGGCAAAGGTTTTGCCGTAGTAGCAGCCGAAATTAAAAAACTTGCCGAACAAAGTCGAAATGCTGCCCTGGAGATTGAAGGGCTTACACAGAATGGCGTAAAACTTTCGGAGGAATCGCGAGCCAAATTACGCGAAACAGTTCCCGAAATCGGTAAAACATCAAAGTTGGTACAGGAAATTGTATTTTCGGCTACTGAGCAGGAAACAGGCGCGAATCATGTAAATCAGGCCATTCTGGAATTGAGCAAAATTGCACAGGAAAATGCATCTTTTGCCGATTTGCTTGCTAACAGTGCTGAACAACTTTCGGAACAAGCAGAAGAACTCAATGAAATGGTTAGTTTCTTCAATCTAAACCAGAACAAGAAACCATTTAATAATACACCTTTACTTGATGAAGGGCATCCTGAATAGTGTTCGCCAAAAAACGCCGATATCATCGTTGGACTTGTGTTGAAAACAGTTACTTCGGCAAGCTC
>JAOZRY010000389.1 GCA_029939965.1 Bacteroidales bacterium
TTTGTGGGAATAAAAAATGACCTTATCTTGGGATAGCGTTACACAAAAAGAAGAATATATAAAACTATTGCCGGAGGATAAAGAAAAAGCCAAAAAGCAGTATTTTGATTCTGTCGTATTGCCACGTGTGCCTGAAGGTAAGCGTGATATGGCATGGGATCAGTTTTATAGCTATACAAAAAAGGGAGAGTTAAAGAAAGAAGAACCGGGTTTTTTAAACAAATTTATGGCAGACACAAAAAGAATTGCTGGTGTTGGAATAGGTGTATTAAATTCTCCCACTGCATTTGTATGGGGAAGTCAGCAAGCACAGCATCTCAATCCAGAAGAATACAAAAAACTTTCTCCTATTAAAAAAGCATTGGTTTCTATGGGTGGTGGGTTTGATTCTGCCTGGAGGTCAATATCCAAAAAAAAAGATTGGGGTACGCTTTACGGAGAATATTACGAGTCTGTAACTGGTGATACGATAGAAGAAGATTTGCCGGAAGGTTTAAAATGGGCCGCTCCTACCATTGAATTTATTGCAAACATAGTCTCAGATCCACTAGTACTTCCATTGGAAGCTGCAAATCTTGCAAAACTGAAAGTTCCAAAGGGTTACAGAAAAGCTATACCACAAACCGTTTTAAATGATCTCGATAAAATTGAAAAACTAGAAAAATCACAAAAAGAACTTATTACTGGTACAATCAAAAAGGGATATGAAGCAAGAAAGGATTACAAGGATTGGTGGAAGGGAAAACTTGCAAAAGCTGAAGAAATGGCAGACGAAAAGGGTTTTAAAGACAGAAATAGCTATGCATCTTCGTGGGAAAGGGGAACTTTAGAAAAAAACACAGAAAAGACAGGAAAACCATTAATACAACCTAAGATACAAACAGAAAAATCATCCCCACCAGTTGTTAAAACTAATATTGTAGAAAAGACTGAAACCGAAATAGCTCAAAAAATTAAAGACCAGAGATTCAAAAAACGAAAACCACAGGTTGACCTTAAAACAAGAAAAGCGATTAATGATTTCAGAAAAAAAAGTGGCTTGCCTGAAATGAAGATTCCTGGTCATGGTGTAGTAGAAGAACGCAGGGCGGCAGAGATACTTAAAAATTTGAATACATTTAGGAAACAGAAGGGGTTACCAGAATTAACGAAAAGGCTCAATAACGAAAAGGGCTCGCTTGATATAGACTTCAAAGCACTCAAGGAAGGCACAACAAAGATTAAAGGGTATATGGATGAAAGCCCATCATGGGTTGCTGTCCATAATATGGTTGGCAAGAACAAGCAGACGATAAGTGTGTCTGGTATGCTTGGTAAAATAAACACAACACTATTGGATAGGTTAGCTCCGTTAAATAAGGTATCCAAGGACGCATACAAAAACGCAAGGATGTATAGTGCGTATAAAGATCAAGCAAAAATAAAATTTGATGAATTAAAGTTCTATTTTAAAGATGTTAAAAATGCCGAGGTGTTTATTACTGATTATATCACGGCACACAGGGCGATGAATAGGGCAGAACGTGGGTTTAAGAACCCAAACGGTGTTACGCTTAAAGAGTCTAAGTCTGCAATCGCAGAGATAGAACGGGCTTATGTAAAACATGGTGGGCAGGTTGATGATTTAAAATTCGCTAGAGACGCTTTTCAGGAATGGACACACGAATACATTTTAAAGGAGGCATTTGAAAGTGGAATAATAAGCAAAGCATCTTTTGCCAAGATTGAAAAAGACAATAATTGGTATGCTGCGTTTGATGTACTTGACCACATACCAGATGACGTATCCAAGATACCTGTTACTGGACAAGAGTTTTTTTCTGTTGGTAATCAAAAGATTATAAAAGGACTAAAGGGTACTGTAAAAAAGATTCGCAATCCAATAGAAGGTACTATTGACAAGTTTATGAAAGCACAGCAACTTTTTGCCAGAAACAAGGTTGCCAATTCTTTCATTGACGACAAAACCATTACTGAACTATTCAGGCCCGTTGCCGCATCTCCAAAAGAAGCTGCCATTATGAAACGAAATGGTCTTAAGCCTGTTTTGGCTGGAAGTTGGAACGGGAAAAAGTTTGATACAATATCAAGGTTCAAAGATGGTAAGATGGAAAAATATCTTGTTGATAAAGAATTAGCAGATACCATGAAACAACTTTCAACTAAACAAGCACCCAAAGTTGTCCATGCCCTAAATAGTCTTTTTAGAAAGTCTGCAACGACAGCATATCTTCCCTTTACGATTTCAAACGCATCAAGAGATTTTTTAATGGCATACACAACAGCCCCCGTCTATAAGTGGTCAAACCCGCACAAGTTTGTAAAGGATTGGGGAAAGGGGTTTTGGGAAGGGGCAAAACACGAATTTCTTGGTTCTTCAAAACTTACAGACGACTACATAAAACATGGTGGTGGATTTGGATATGTCGGAAACATAAGAACGGCGAAGATAGCAAAAGACCAACTATTTAAAAAAGGTATCATAAAAAAAGCTGGTGATATTGTAAAATCGCCAATAGATTTACTTGAAAAAATAAGTGCAACAATAGAATTAGCACCAAGGCTTGGAACGTTTGACCGTGCCAAGATTACTGGACTTCCTATGGACGATGCGGCTTTAATGGCAAGACAATCTACGATTGATTTTAATCGTGGTGGCACGTTTACCAAAGTTGCAAACCAATGGGTTCCATTTCTGAACGCAAGAGTACAGGGCAGGGTAACACTTGCCAGCGCACTAAAAAGAGATCCAAAGGGAACCATTGCAAAAGCTGTAACAGCTACAGCTATACCTGGTATGGCTACTTATGCATGGAACCGTTTGTATCATTCTGAATTATATGATGACATACCTGAATATGTAAAACAAAATTATTTTACCCTTATAATTGGAACCGACAAAGATGATTATGGAAAAATAGTACCAAAGTATCTAACTATTTCCAAGGGTGATATTGGTCAAATGGTATGGAATCCACTTGAATTTGGATTAGACCAGCGATTCAAAGACGACCCCGAAGGAGCCAAGGCGTTTTTTGTGAACTATTTGAACGACTTATCACCTGTTGAATTTGCAAGGGAGGGTAAGCTAAGCGCCACAAAAATGATAAGTTCTGTAACCCCACCAGCCGTAAAGGGTGTTGTTGAAGGTGCAGTT
Source organism: Bacteroidales bacterium (assembly GCA_029939965.1). Lineage (GTDB taxonomy): Bacteria > Bacteroidota > Bacteroidia > Bacteroidales > 4484-276 > SABY01. Next base: position 3,158 of record JAOZRY010000389.1, read on the forward strand.
AATTTGAATTTTTATCATGGCACAGAAATCGTCCCCCATTGGATGGAAAAAACAGTACCACCTGAATTACAGTATAAGGAACACACACCAGAACTTTATAAGAAGATTGGAAAACAATTGGGCATTTCTCCACTCAAAGTGCAGAATATGGCCGGAAATATAATAGCGGGGTATGGTCGTGAAGGTGGTAGTCTTGATGCAATGTTAAGGGGCTTAACTGGTAGGTTAATAAAAACTCGTGGTGGTGAAATACGCAGACAAGCGTTTATAACAATAAAAGACATAGAAAATGGCTACACAACGGCAATGTCTTACGCAAAAAATGCTGTAGTAGATGGCAACGAAGACTTGGCTATTGATATAATCACCGATTGGAATGACGGACTTGCCAAACAAATAGAAGCGTTTGATAACAAATTTAAAAAATACAATATACACGACAAGGGTGGACTAACAAGATCATATTTGTTTACACCTCAAAAAATAAAAAATATTATGATTCAAAAAGAAAAACAAGATCCATTAGAAAAACGACTGACAAGGACTAAGAGATGAAAAGAATAATAGTAACTACATTGTGCTTACTATTCATTGCCTTTGGTGTGTATGCTGATGGAATAGGTGGTAGTGGAATAGGCGATGGTGGAATAGGTGATGATGGAATTGGGGGAAGCGGATTTGAAGCAAGTGGTTGTGATACAGGATATACAAGGCTTAAAGGATCAGACGGAAATGCAATATCAGACTCAACCGGAGGTTTAATATGTTGTCCAAACTAAGAACAAAAATATTATTAGGTGTGTTAGTTTTATGTTTGGCTACATACGCCTATGGTGATTTAACAAGCCACACAGAGGCATTGCTTGATACGCTTTTGCTCGCATTGGATTCTGATGCCGATGGAGCCATTACCGACGAAACATGGTTTACCAATTTTGTTGGCGGTGTAGATATATCCGGCGACACGGGTGCGCTCAGTGTA
>JAOZRY010001104.1 GCA_029939965.1 Bacteroidales bacterium
ATATTTTATTATATGCCCGTGAAATGGCCAAAAAGCTTTGGATGGATATGAAGAAATAATAACAACAATTTAAATCTATAAGCCATGAAAAAATATTTATTAATCACCGTAATTACATTGTTAACAGTTGGCGTTACCGCCCAAACTTTAATTGCAACCAGTAACCATCCTGGAGCAACGGCAAATCATAATCAAAGAAAAATCGTAAGAAGTTCGAGCGGGAACATCTTTGTTGTTTTTGTTGACTGGTTTAACCAGCAAAACCTAATTAAAGGGGTTATGTACGACAAGAACAACGGGCAATGGAATAATCCATTTGAGATAATCAACGGACACAACCCTACTTTATCGATTAGCAATGAAAATATAATCCACTTGCTTTATGAATCAAATGATCCTATCACTAAGATCAGGCACATGAGTACGGACAACTTTATAAACTGGACTGATTCCTTTGTTGTTAGTGATACATCATTTAAATGCAAATTGCCCGTTGCCGATATGGATGAATCTGGCAATTTAAATGTGTTTTATAAACAAACCAACGAAGATTTTACCGAATCACTCATTTATACGAGAGTTAATGGCGACTCACTCATCGAGAGTAAAAGCATCGTTACCAAATCGGAGATAAACGATATTGCCATTGCCAACCATTTGCAATATTTTAACAACTATCTTTACTTCGCGATCCAATACAATCAAGACTCACTTCAATTTTATTTTACAGAAAATTTAATGGAGAACTTTGATACCTTGTACACTGCAATTGGCCAACAACCCTGTATAACTTTTAATTCATTTTGGGAATATTCAACAGATTTCAATTGTGCAAGGTTTCTCTACATCGACCCGGATACTCAATTGGTAGAAATTGAATGCTTCGACCTGGCCGTATCAGACCCAAATCAACTGGAAACATTTGGTTTGGTAGAGTATGTTTGTGTAGATGATATTGCCCCTCCAATTGGATATAGTTACTTGTTCGTGGAAGGTGGATGGATATTCCACGGTTTTTCTTATGGGGTTTCCTGGCAATGGAATGAAATCATGGAAACAGTTAGTGGCCTCCAGATAAGTAACCCATCAATTGCGTACAAAAAATTCAATTTTGAGTATATTGATTTTATTTGGATGGATGGAAGTGGATACAATTTCGACATATACT
>JAOZRY010001105.1 GCA_029939965.1 Bacteroidales bacterium
CAAGAAAGGTTTTTAAAAACCTTTCTTGTTTGACCTGTCTTGGAGGTAAGTTATGAACCAACTAAATAAAAATATAGACAATTATCTAAAAGCAATAAACCAATTGCGATATGAACTCACCCAATTCGAGCAGACCGCTCATAAATTGGAACAAGAGATTAACACCACAGATGACATTGAAACATTTGTGGATGCAATCATTGATGAGTTGGAAAAATATCCTACTTTGCAAAAGTATTTTAACACTTTGCATGATGATATTATCAATAATCGTTACTACGTCCCATTAGCGGGCAATTCAGGCAAGGTAGTTCCCTTCGGCAGTTTGATGAAATGTCCTGATGACCCAGTGCGTCATCCGCATGTTGTTTTCTATCGTAAGGGGCAGGTTTGTCGGATTTGTGGAACTGAATTGGTGAAGAAGTAAGATGTTTAATTATTTTCTTACGGTACGGGAGACAAAGTATTATAATTGCACAAAAGTTGTTTAGCATGCCCAGTCGAATATTGGATGGGAAACTGCCAAAACAGTTATTGTTTCTCCTTTACCTTAGAAAAGAGGTACGCTATGCGACAAGAAATTATGCACGCCTTAGAAATAGCTAAACGTGAAAACAAGCAGCTCTACAAAAATGTAGTAAAAAAATATCACACAGCCAGCATGCCACACACTGATGATAGCTATCTTTTAAGTCAAGCACAAAAACATAACCTTGCACAGTCTGATAAACGCCTTGAATTTATGCAACAAAAACTACATAAAGTCTTGCAAAAACAGGTTTATATTGCTGGAGCAAATTCACTTGAAATTACTTGGGATACGCCTAAATCTCAAATCATCATTGAATTTAGCATTTATGGTCAACTCGCTTCCGTTTTTGTTTACGGTAATATTCCACAAATTGTCCATGAACAGCTTGATAATTTTTTAATCAACTGTCATGTATTGTGTTTATCTAATGAAGAACGAGAATGCCTAGAAAAAGAAAATAAGTATTACGATTTATTTTAGCGGTTTCAGCCTGTTTAAACAGGTTTGTGAATTGCGAATGTGTTTCAACACGCTTTACTTATCAGCCTGCAAATTCTTATGCAGGCAAACAGCGATAAAATATGTTCTCAACACTATTAGAAGGCATCAGCACAGGAACAGGGGAAAAAATAGCAG
>JAOZRY010001106.1 GCA_029939965.1 Bacteroidales bacterium
GGATTTGTGGCCGGGACAGGCCAAACGAGAAGTTCTCGGGCAAAGGCCATAAAAACCATATTTGTAAAGAGTGTAGCCGGAAACCGAAAACAGAGAGGGACGAAATCGACCATATCGAAGAAACCTTCAACTATCTTCACCAGTCAAACATATCAAAGAAAAATATAATTCGACTCAAAGAGCTGACCTCCTCACAAAATCAGAAAATATCGGAACTGGCAAATATTGTTTTGGAGGTTGCCCGTATAAAACCGCACAAACGGGGGAGATTGAAATTTTTGGCAAAAACAAACAGGGAACTGCTCTCTAAACTTGAAGACACCGGATTGATAATGGCTAATTCTTGAAAAGCCAATTCCTTAGCTATACAAAAATATCAAAAAGTAAAAATTCATTGTACAACAAGGTTTTAATATTTATAACCACTAACCCAACTATTCGTTCCCCTCTTCCAATTTCATCAGCCAAAAACAAGGTTTCGTCATCAATTATGGGGGTTTCGTCATCGAATATGGGGGTTTGGACATGGTTGCCTCAGGAAATGAAAGAAGGTGACTTATCTTTGACGACAGAATTAAAATTATAAATAATAAATCATGATGAAAAAAACAAAGGTACTACTAGCATGCTGTTTTTCCATTGCTCTACTTTCAGGTTGTGAAGCACTAAAAGTAACGCATTATGCAGCCCCACAGGAAGAACTTAAAAAAGTTACAATTCTATCAGTAATGATCGATAGGATAATTCAACCTCCCATACCGCTAATTGATGCAGCAATATTTAACGGCAAAACCAATTCCATATCCGATGAAATCATAACTATACAACAGTCTTTTGTAAATGAACATCGTCAAATACTAGCAAACAGTTTTATGAAGCACTTTGACTGCAATGTCATTTACGCTGACACTCTTCATAATCATCCGGAATATGCCAAGATGATGCTAAAATTTAACAAGCCAAGCGGGTTATACACCGGCAACGATAATTTCCCAATAGTTGCTATCTCTTCAGGAGATATTAATCCGTTTAATTTTTATGGGAAACGAATAAAAAAGTTTTTTCAGGATGAAATGAACTACAAGGAGATCATTGGCAAAATCGGGCACGAGCTTGACACTGATTACATAATAATCGCATATTCAAATTTAGAAGTTAATAGAGTTG
>JAOZRY010000390.1 GCA_029939965.1 Bacteroidales bacterium
GTTTTTCCGGGTTTGTAAGTTATGGTAATTATTTTTGTTTTCAAATCTACCTTTACATCCTTTACCCCTTTTTCGAAAGCCATGTTTTTTATCACACGGTCTTCGCACTGACCACACACCACCGATGACTGAATTTCGATAGTTTCGGTTTTCTTCGATTTTTCCTGAGCCATAAGATTGCCCGAAAACATTACTGTTAAAGCTATTAAGCCTAATAATCCAAATTTGATCTTTTGAGTTTTCATCTTTTATTAATGTTAATGATTAAAATATAATTTAAAGTACTTTGTTGTTTTACTGATTGTTGTAATTGCAGCAGTCTATACTTTTTCTGTCATCCTGCCAACGGCGCAGCTCACATAAGATGTTGCTTTCGATCTGATGTTATTATTTCCCTGTTCGGGATATCCCAACCGGAATAGTTTTTTCAAAACATTTTCCCTTTGCTGCATGTTTTCATCCATAGTAAAGCTAACAGACGATTCATCCACTTTGATTTCTACATCCGAAATACCATCAAGTTTCAACATACCTTTTTTTATTGTATTGGCACATCCATGGCATTTCAGGTTTTCAATAAATATTTTTTCCTGTTTCATGAGTTTAAAAGTTATTCGTTAGTAAGTTATTTGTACGTGATCAATAGTACTCCCTACTCCCCGAAAATCGGGAAAATAGTATTCGTTCTGATGAATTTTGATTACCTATCCCATTCAATCTTTCTCAATCTCATTCAATAGCAAAACGCAAGCCTGCATAAATTTTAATTCCCATAATGGGTGCGTAAACCATCGAAGCATCGAAATATGGACCATAAGGATCGTTGGGGGCTATAATCGGATCTTTTTGTGTGTAATCCAATAAGTTTTCACCACCGATGTAAATACTCCATGTTTTGAAAAACCGGGTTATTTGTGTGTTTAAAATAGTATAGACCTTAAATGTTTCAGGACGACGGTACTCCTCCGGGTTCATCGATGTGTTTGGTAAACTGCCATCTCCATTAACCTGTGTGGTAAAGTCGAATTGCCATTTATTAAAGTTAGTTGCATACGATAAGGTAAAAAGACCCTTGTATTTATTTACCAAAGGTTTTCTTATCAACTCATCATTCATTGTTACTTTTACATCGTTAATCCTGAAAGCTGCTGCAACATCCAGTCTTTCAATAAGCTCGTAGCTTGCCTCCACCTGAAAACTGTTGGAATATGATTTTCCGTTTAGATTATATATCCTGATTTGCGAAACATCCGAATCCACATCTACAACCACTTGGTTCTGGAAATCAGTACGATAAAAATCAGTACTTAAGGTCAACTCTTTGCCCCGGATATCAAAATAATGCGTGAGGCTGATCCCATAATTCCACGCCTCCTCCTGATGCAATGATTGTGTTGTTACAATCTGTCGCGAACTTGCCAGCAACGATGTGTTTTCAGCCAGTACTTTTGCAGTTCTGTAACCTTTTCCTGCCGAAGCTCGTACTACAGTTTTTGGGAAAAGATTATATTTCAAATGAAATCGGGGTGTGTAAAAAGTGCCATACAAATTATGAAAATCGGCACGGATACCTGCAATAAATGTAATTTTTTCGGGATCGGTGTAAGTGTATTGAAAAAATGTACCCGGAACAATCTCCTTTTGGTTAAAAGCACTGTCGTTTAAATTTTCGTCATAATAATCGTATCGGTAACTCAAACCTGTGTTGTAGGTATGTTTGGTGTTGCTTATGTACGAACCAAAAATCAAATTCCCATAATAGCTGTTTTGCGTAGCATTATAATCCCTTAAACCAAAATATGAGTTTTGCTCATGAAAAGTATATGAGTTGATAAACCCAAGGCTGGTCGATGGTCTTGAAAACACAACACCACCTTTTAGGAAAACCTGGGCTCTTCGGGTGTTAATGTTTAAACCATAAGGATTGGTGATTATCCTCTCATCATCTTTGTTAAAATCTACCTGACCGCCAACACGGTCTTCGTTGATGTATTGAAACCCGAATTGCAGCATCGATTTTTCTCCCAAATACTTCCATCTGTTAAACAGGTTGTATTGGGTATATAAAGGATGGTCAAGAAAACCATCGCCATTATGGTCATCTTTTCGGCTGTTGCTGCTTACATGCCCATAAATCATAGTACTCCATTTATCGCTGAGTTTGGTTGCAGCATTCAGGTTTCCTTCCAGCCTGCCAAACGAATCGCCGAAGGTATTTAAGTAAAGTATTTCGCTATGGTCAGGTTTTTTGTATTCTACATTAATTTGCCCTGTTATCGACTCATAACCATTTACCACAGCAGCAGCACCTTTCGAAACCTGAATAGACTCCATCCAGGTTCCCGGAACATACATCAACCCGAAACTGTTTGCCAGCCCATAATAGTTGGGGATTTTCTCGGTCATTAGTTGCGTATAAATTCCGGCAAGTCCGAGTAGCTGAATTTGTTTTGCTCCTGTAAGTGCATCGCTGTAATTTACATCAACCGAAGCATTGGTTTCGAAGCTCTCCGACAGGTTACAGCAAGCAGCTTTTTTGAGTTCCGAACCGGAGATATTTTCTGTAAGGATCGGATCCATTCTGGAAATATGAGTACCTGTTTTACGAGCTGATATTTCCACACCCTCAAGTTCTTTTGCATTGGCAAGATATATTTTGATATTGCTCATGTTGTCGTGTACATGAATTGTGTCATTTTGATATCCCACAAAACTAAAAACCAACAGGTGATCGTAATGTGATCCCTGCCATTCTACGTTATCCTCACCCTTACTATTTTCATTTCCGGGTTTTTCTTCATAAAATTTAGTAATAAAGAATTTCCCCTGAACATCCGAAGTTGTCCCGACAAGGTTATGTGCCCAGTAAATGTTTGCACCGGGCAATGCCGTTTTCTTCCCTTTCTCATTTAAGCCAAACACCTTACCCGAAACTGTTTGGGCGGTTATGAATGAATTGCAGGAAATATATATGATGATTAATATAAATAATTTCTTCATGGTTCAAATTGTTAATTTTAATGAACATTAATAATCTTACCCGATTTTTATCTTTTAGCAAAAAAAAGCAGGTAAACCAATTAGTCTTTTTGCCTTGCATAGCCCCGTATTTCCGATATAAAAATCTTGTGGGATGAGAGATGAACATGTTTTACTTTAGATTAAACACATTTACCTCAATATAACCATTAAAGAATTTATGCTCTAAAAAAAAACAGTAAAAGTTTTTATAGGCTTATGGTAAGCAAGTAAAGAAATTATTTAGAAAGGAATTTTAAGAGTATGGCAGAAAATCAGAAAATCATCAACAGAAATTTTTGGTGGTGATTTGCCTGATATAAAAACCATTTTTTTTATGAAGGTTGTAGCCTCAATGTCTGTTTTAATAATCAGATTACTATAACATTCAGGATAAATTTGTTGTATTATGTTGTTGCTCTGTTTTTGAAAATAACTGTGTATTTTATAAAAAGTGTGTTCAACAAGGCAGCAACTACCCGAAGAGCAGATTCGACTTTTATCAGGCTTCGGGGTTTCTGCCGGGCAGCAATCTGATGTATGTTCTGATTCCCCGACCTCACAAATAATATTATCAAAATCCGGGTTGCAACAAGCTTCCGGTTTAGCTAACGATATGTCGTTTGTTTCACAACAATTACAATCGTGCGAATAGATATTAAATCCGCTTGTGGTTATAATTACAACAAAAGCAAGAAAGATGGCCGATATTTTTTTGACTACATTAAACATGTCGATAATTGCATACTTAAAAACGCAAAGATAATTGATCTTATTTGAGGAAAAATTTCTATTATTGTTAAAAATTTGTTAATCCTGCGTGGAGCAAAATTTTTATTAGTTAATTGATTTATTGAAAGCATTATATATTGCAAAGAATTTGCATTTCAACATACAAACTTCAACACACAAAATATGGAATTTGAAATACTAAAATTAAGCATCGAAGGAAACATTGCCTTGGTTAGCATAAGCCGTCCAAAAGCGATGAATGCCTTGAATACAAGGTTTTTTAATGAGATGGATGCCATGGTTAAGAAAATTAGTGGTATGTCCGAAATCCGGGTAATGGTAATAACAGGCGAAGGAAAAGCCTTTGTGGCCGGAGCCGATATTG
>JAOZRY010000391.1 GCA_029939965.1 Bacteroidales bacterium
TGGGATGTTTGAGGGTATTCGGTTATCCGTGCGTTATCCGAGATTGCCAAGTTTCTTCAAAGCAATTCTCTATGGTGCTTGATTACTTTCGCCTGAACCATATAAATAACATCTTCTGCAATCGCCGTTGCATGGTCACATATTCTTTCCAGATCACGAGCTACCAAAAGAAGAGGAACGGCTCGAGTCACAGTTGTACTGTCTTTCATCATGTGCTCATCGATCAATTCCTTAATAATAGCTGTTCGCAGCCTGTTTGATTCTTTATCAGAAAATATAACCTTTTTGGCTAATTCCTGATCATGCTTCACAAAGGAATCAATGGAATCTTTTACCATTAATTTCGCCTGATTAGCTAATTTTGGAATATCAACCAAAGGCTTCAAGATAGGCTGATCTGCGAGATCAAAAACCCTTTGCGAAATATTGACTGTTAGATCTGCAATTCTTTCAAGCTCAGCATTAATATGCATACCAGTTGTAATAAACCGCAAATCACTTGCCATGGGCTGAAAGAGCGCCAAAAGTTCTATGGCTTCCTCTTCTATTTCGATTTCCAATTCATCAATTCGCTGATCATCTTTGATCACTTTTTCCGCCAAACCCTTATCCCTCTTTTTTAAAGCATCGACAGATTTGTGGATAGCTTCTTCAGCCAATGTTGCCATCTTAAGAAGATTAGTGTTTAATTTGCTCAATTCTTCATCTAAATATCTTTCCATTAGCCAAACCTCCCTGTAACATAATCCTCTGTAATTTTGTTTGTTGGATTCGTAAATATTTTATTTGTTACATCATGCTCGATTAATTCACCTAACATAAAAAAAGCAGTATAATCCGATACTCGTGCAGCCTGCTGCATATTATGAGTAACGATAATAATAGTATATTTCTTTTTTAATTCGTGGATCAATTCTTCTATTTTTGCTGTAGCAATAGGATCCAACGCCGATGCCGGCTCGTCTAACAACAAAACTTCCGGCTCAATTGCTAAAGCGCGAGCAATGCACAACCGTTGCTGCTGTCCGCCTGAAAGAGCAAATGCACTTTTGTGGAGCCGATCTTTTACCTCTTCCCAAAGAGCAGAGTTTTTTAAACTTCTCTCTACCATTTCTGCAATAAAACCCTTATCTTTAATACCGTTAATTTTAAGGCCATATGCGACATTCTCAAAGATAGATTTCGGAAATGGATTTGATTTCTGAAAAACCATTCCAACATTCTTTCTTAAATCAACAACATCTAAATCTTTATCAAAAATATTGTTGCCATCGATCGCAATGCTTCCTTCATAACGAATATTCGAAATCGTATCATTCATACGGTTAAAACATCTTAAAAAAGTTGACTTCCCGCATCCTGACGGCCCGATAATACCAACAACTGTATTTTCGCGTATCTTCAGGCTAATCTCCTTTAAAGCTTGAGTAATATCATAATAAAAATTAAAATTTTCTACCGAAATTTTAATCTTATTTTCTGTAAGATCTACCTGCCTCGATTCTTCATCCCTTTGCATAACTCTCATTCCATTCTTACCTTTCTTAATTTATAACGCATGATAATAGCAATTAAATTCATACAAAAAATCAGCGCAATCAAAACTAAAGCTGTTGCATAGGCAATCGGTCGAACTTTTTCAATTGCGTGATGCTGCGTTGACATAATATAAAGATGATACGGAAGTGCCATAAACTGATCGGATAATGATTTTGGTAAAAATGGAAGACAAAAAGCAGCGCCAGTAAACAATATCGGGGCTGTTTCTCCTGCCGCACGTGATAATCCTAATATTGCACCCGTTAACATTCCGGGAACAGCATGAGGTAACACGTTAGTCCGGATTGACTGCCACTTTGTTGCACCCAAGGCCAGCGAACCGTCTCTATAAGACTGAGGCACATTTTTTAATGCCTCCTCACTAGCTGTAATTGTCCACGGAAGAGTCATTAGCCCTAAAGTCAATCCTGATGACAGAATTGAGGTACCCAACTTAAACATTTGGACAAACAATACCACTCCGAACAAGCCGTAAACAATCGAAGGAACTCCAGACAAATTGCGAATAGACATACGAATCAAGCGGGTAATTTTTCCCTTTTTGGCATATTCGTTTAAATAAATGGCGCACCCCATCCCTAATGGAATCGATAAAAGGGCTGTAAGAATTGTCACAAAGAACGTACCGATAATTGCTGGAAAAATCCCTCCCTCGGTCATGCCTTTTTTTGGCATGGCAGTTAAAAATTCCAGATTAATTACGCCAGCACCCTTGCTGAATATATCAAAGAGAATAACTGCCAAAGCTGATAGCACAATGACTACACAGATTTTTAAAATCAAAAATCCTATAAATTGTTTTATTTTGTTCTTTCTCATCGATTTACCTTCTCAAATCTATGCAGAATAATATCAGAAGTCATGTTTACTAAAAACGTAATAATAAAAAGTACCAGGCCTAAGGCAAACAAAGCATAATAATGCGTAGTATTATAAGCGACTTCTCCTAATTCAATTGCAATCGAGGACGTCAAAGTTCTTACAGGCCCTAAAAAACTCTCTGGCATTGCCGGTGCACAACCTGTAGCCATTAATACTGTCATTGTTTCACCAATCGCCCGTCCCATGCCCAACATGCAGGCTGCAATAATTCCGGAAAAAGAAGCCGGTATTTTAACTTTTATAACTGTTTGCCATTTTGTTGCTCCTAAGGCTAGCGAAGCCTGTCCATACGATTTTGGGACATTGCTCAAGGCATCTTCGGAAATACTAATAATTGTAGGCAAAGCCATAACAGCAAGGAGTATCGAGCCGTTCAATGCATTTAAACCGTTATAAAGCCCAAAGACCCTAGAAAGAAACGGCCCCACCAAAACAATGCCCAGGAAACCAATTACAACAGACGGAATGCCTGCCAAAATTTCAACCACGGGTTTAACAATTTCTCTAACGCGAGAACTGGCAACATCTGACAAATAGGCAGCAGTTCCTATTCCTAAAGGGATAGCAATAATAAGAGCCCCTATTGTCACCATAAAAGTGCTGACAAGCATTGGAACAATTCCATATTGCTCTTTAACATAGGAAGTCGGATTCCATGTCATTCCAAAAAGAAAACCTTTTAAATTAATCTCCTGAAAAGCAGGAATAGAAGTAAAAATTAATAAGGCAAATATTCCTAAAAGAACAACAACGGAAATTATCCCGTTACAAAAGAAAAAACCATGGATAAGCTTTTCTTTTACAGAAGTATTTATCCATGGCTTTTTAACAACTATCTGCATATAGTTATAATCCTGCCTTTGCGTTAAACTTTTCATACTCCCCGGGGATCGGAAAAAATCCTTCCTCTTCTACGATTTTTTGACCCTCAGGACTTAATTCAAATTCGAGAAAAGCTCTTACCTCTCCAATCGGAGAACCATTGATATATTGATTAAGAGGTCGAGAGATCGGATACTTTCCGCTCTTTACGTCTGCGGAATTAAGCGGGCTAGCATAAGTCTCACCGACACGTGAGGCAACCTCTAAAACAGTCAAACCGATTGCTTCCTTTACATAACCAACACCCACATAACCTATCCCCGAGAGATCTTGTTTTATAGCTTCAACAATCTGAGCATTTCCGTTCATTCTATTCATCTTCTGAGAATAATCACCCTTTAGAACAGCATCTCTAAAAAATACAAAAGTTCCTGAGTTTGATTGACGGCCATACAATTTTATCGGCATATCGCTACCGCCAATATCCTTCCAGTTAACAATTTCTCCACGAAATATTTTACCGATTTCGTCTACAGTCATTTTCGTGACTGAATTATCTGAATGAACAATAACACTTAATCCATCCATAGCAATAACAACGCGATTAACCGTAACCCCATTCTTTGATGCTTTTTCTACTTCTTTGGATTTCATCAAGCGGGATGCGTTGGCTATATCGCACTTATCATTAATGAGCGCGGCTATACCCGTTCCAGAGCCGCCACCCGTAATAGCAATATATTTACCTGGATTCTTCTCCATGTAAACTTCAGCTAATCTTTGCACTAAATTTATTAAGGTATCCGAACCCTTAATTTGAATCATGTCTTGCGCATAAACATTTTGGCATAAAACAAAACCTAAAATGA
>JAOZRY010000392.1 GCA_029939965.1 Bacteroidales bacterium
TTGTGTAATAAATAAAAAAGATTCTAACAATCACAGATAGAATTTTGTTTTGCGAGGGTTTTAATAATGTGCATCCCCATGAAATCTTCAAAAAAAAACTGTGCGGAAATTTTGAAGGGAGAAATCTATTTCTTTCAATTTGTCCAATTCTATGTGGGAAGCCCCCGTAGAATTCACACACAAATCTAAAAAGCCCACGAAACATTCCCAAAGTCATTACGATCAGCATTTATTGCACAGAGAACACAAACAACAGGCTCACCATCTATTACATCATTTCCCAACTTTCCTCAACCATTTTCAACGGCTTCCTTCTCGCATTCATCCAATGGCTTTTGTTCGATCGGGTGGGTTTGCATATCTTTGCTACACCTAATGATTAGGAGTAAAAGAATATTTATCTCTGCAAGAAAACTCAATTTTTCATGTAGTCAGAAAAAAAACATTTTGCCGTAATAATAAAACACACAACTTTATGTATCAAAAATTTAATTGGAATATAAAACTATTGGGACTATTTATTGTTTTTTTGAGTATTTGTGTACAATCAGGAAACTGCCAAAGTACAGATAATGAAATTGATCGGGAGTGTTTTATGCTACTTGTTGGTAAAGATGCCTCTGCTGATGGTAGCGTTGTGCTGGCACATAACAACGACCTTTCCGGCATCGAAAAATCCCATCTGGTACAATATGCCAGACGGGAATATACTTCGGTTGATTCGGTATATTTTCCGTCCGGATTGGTAATACCACAAGCTAATGTAACCTTTGCATGGATGTCGCTGGAAATTGAAAAAGGATATGACGAAGGAGATGCTGTTGCTGTAAACGAATATGGGGTGGCGATTGCCGGTGGAGTAGCATTAAAACAGGATCGGAATTCAAGGGCTACAAAAGCTGATCCGCTCATAAAGAATGGGGTTACCGGAGGTATTCGTTACATTGCATTGCAACGGTCGGAAACTGCCCGGCAATGTGTGAAAATGCTCGGCGAGTTTTACACACAATTTGGGGTAACTTATCCTAGTGGAGTTGGGATTGCTGATGCTTCGGAAGTGTGGTACATCGAATCGGGAGGCGGGCATAGCTGGGCTGCTGTAAGAGTTCCCGACTCGTGTTACTGGGCACAAGCCAATGGATATCGTATCGGATATGTTGATACCGAAGACACCCTGAATTATTACTGTTCTCCGAAATTATTAACTTTCAGTAAAAATCGCGGACTATGGAATCCCGAAAAGGGTGAGTTTGATTTCTCGGATGCATTTGGAGGAGGCCGGTACGAAAAAAATAAAAAACCGTTTTATGATACCCGTAGAATATGGCGTTGTCAGGATTTGCTGAACCCCGGGTTAATGTTAAAATCCAATCAGAATAGATATGCTGAATTTCTTGTTCCCCACGAAAATATTAGCCTGGAAATGTGTTTCGAAATATTGCGCGACAGATATCAGGGCACTGATTTTGAAAATAACATTGATGATACCGGCAAAAATGGCGAAAGAGCTATTGCCTCATGGAAGGGTGTTCATACTGATGTTATTAGCCTAAACAGTAATTTACCTGCAAAAGAATGGGGAATAATGTGGGTTGGCATCGGGCCTCCTCAAACTACATGTTATATTCCACACTTTTGCGGAACCGATACTATTCACCCTGACTTTGGCAATGCCCCTTTAAAATATTTGAATTCATCAGCATTTTCACTTTTTAAGAAATTGGCAAACAGATCACAGAATAATAATCTATTTCTGAAAAGGGTTAGAATAGCATTTGATCAAATTGAATTAGAGGCAATTGCAACGGTTCGTAACAGAGTTAAAATTGTAAAAGATCAGCCGCAAACTTTTGGATATGACAAAATTGAAAATGATAAAACCAATATTTATTTCAGCAATCAGGTAATCGGAAAAAGTAAAAAGCTATTGGAGATGGAATAGCCTATTTTTGCATTTTCTAATAATGACTAATTATTTATACCTGTGAATTTTATTTCGGGCAGAAAAATATTTATTACCGTTCCATTGATGGACGAGGAGCAAAACATTTTGCCGTTGGTTAATTGCCTAAAATCCCAATCGAACCAGAATTTCAAAGTTATTTTTTGTGTTAATCAACCTGAGGTGTGGTGGGATGATAATAACAAAAAGGGCATTTGCGAAGCTAATCTCCGGACAATTAAGACTTTAAACGAAATTACAGATTTTGAATTACAGATTATCGATCGTTGCTCACCTGGCCATGGGTGGGTTGGAAAACACTTTGGCGTTGGCTGGGCTCGCAAAATCGCAATGGATGAAGCCTCTAATCAGGCAGAGGAGAAGGATATGATCGTATCGATGGATGGTGATTCACACTACAACATTAACTTTCTGGCCTGCGTTGAAGCATCATTTGTTGCAAACCCCAATATTAAAGCTGTTTCTGTTCCATATTTTCACAAACTTACGGGTAGTAAGGCAGAAGATATGGCAATACTCCGATACGAAATTTATATGCGGTATTATGCGCTTAATATGTTGCGCATCAACAATCCTTATGCATTTACTGCGCTTGGGTCGGCCATTGCTTGTAGCATAAATGCTTACCGGGCAATTCGTGGAATTACACCACACAAAAGTGGCGAAGATTTTTATTTTATCCAGAAACTCAGAAAGTATGGTCAGATTCTTATCTATCTTGATGAAACTGTTTTCCCGGCTGCCCGATTTTCTGATCGTGTATTTTTTGGAACAGGTCCGGCAATGATCAAAGGAAACGCCGGCGACTGGGAAGGCTATCCGATCTATCCATATCAGGATTTTGAGGAGGTAAAAATTTCTTTTGATAATTTTGATAAACTCTACGAAAAGGATATTGAAATTCCGATGACAGAATTTTTGTTTGAAAAATTTGGAGCTGATGTTTGGGATGAGTTACGAAAAAATGTAAAAAGCAAACAAAACTTTATCAGAGCATGTTGGCATAAGGTGGACGGGTTACGCATACTCCAGTTTCTTAAATGGAAGCAACAGAAATATCCGGGTAAGGATGAAGAAAATCTTAATTGTTTTTTACGAAATTTTTATCCCAACGAAAAAATTTCCAATAGTTTTGATACCGAAATATTTACTTTTGAAAAAGCCAATGTTGGTCAACTGGAATTTATCCGGGATTTTTTAATGGAAAAAGAAATGCTATGGCGAAAAAAGATCAGGATACTCCGTTGATGATTACCATACTTGGCCCTACCGCTACCGGAAAAACAACACTTGCCGCACAACTGGGGGCTGCAATGAATGGTGAAATCATTAGTGCTGATTCCCGACAGGTTTACCGTGGAATGAATTTGGGTACCGGCAAGGATTATGATGATTATTGTGTGCATGGCAAAATGATAAAATACCATTTGGTAGATATTGCAGATCCAGGCTATGAGTATAACTTATATGAATTCCAACAGGATTTTATAAAATGTTTTAAAGATATTACATCACGAAATAAGCTTCCCATTTTGTGTGGAGGTACAGGAATGTATTTGGAGGCTGTACTAAAAGGCTATAAGCTGGCAAATGTTACTAAGAATATTAAATTACGGTTGGAACTTGAAGGCAAGAGCCTGAAACAGTTAAATATAATTCTTCATAATTACCGTAATGTTCATAATACTACTGATAGTACCGATAGGGAGCGCACAATTCGCGCAATAGAAATTGCGGATTTCCATAATAGAAACCCTCAATCTGAAAATGATTTCCCAAAGATCGGGCATAAAATATTTGGTTTACACTTTGAGCGGGAAGTTATCAGGCAAAGGATAACACAAAGGTTAAAGCAAAGACTGGAATCAGGGATGGTTGAAGAAGTGGAGGACTTATTAGCCAAAGGGCTAAAGCCTGCACAGCTCACATTTTACGGCCTCGAATACCGCTATATTACAGATTATGTAACCGGCAAAATTAGTTATACCGAAATGTTCAGATTGCTCAATACTGCTATTCATCAGTTTGCCAAACGGCAGATGACCTGGTTCAGGAGAATGGAAAAGAGAGGTTTCAAAATAATTTGGATTGATGGAAATTTGCCAATCGAAAAAAAATTGGAAATTATTAGTCGCTGATTTTTGGTTAAAAACATAAAGATTGATTTT
>JAOZRY010000029.1:0-8686 GCA_029939965.1 Bacteroidales bacterium
ATTTTGTGGGATTCATCCGTGCTGTTGCCATCAACAACGATATACTCTAATTCAACCCCGCATTCACGCTGTTGGATCACACTCTTTAACGTTTTTTCCAAAAATTTTTCCCCGTTATAATTAGGGGTAATAATAGAAAAACGCATTTTTACTCAACAATTTGATTATCAGTTTGCACCACAGAGAGCATCAACCCGTCAATAATATTTGAAAGTTGCTCAGTTTTTTCAGTCCAGATCATATAACGGTGCTGTCCGTCTTTTGTTTTGCTCCATTTATTATTGCCGGCATGATCAATTTCTACTTTTCCATAAGCTGATAGAGCCCAATATGCATCCCAATCTTTCCCATACCCTGCTGCCTGTAATACCGCTATCTGATCCCAACTTTGTCGATCTTCCAATCCATTATATAACTGATATGTTTTTTTTAGAGGATGATTAATTTTTATTTTTTTGAGCACTTTACCACTCAGGACTTTATAACCAATTTCATAGCCACTAAATAAAATTTCCGTTGGCCATTGCAAAACAACATATGAAGCAGCTTCTATATCATGATATATGTTCCACTCTCTACCGGCAGGAAATTTCCCTCCCATACAAACAATTCTGTTCACTTTCTTCTTTACCAGCTCTTTACCATTTAACTTACTGAATTTATCAGCTTTTGATATTAACAATTGATACAAGTTGCTGAAATATCCGACACTGACGATTGTAACAGATTTATCTGTGCTATTCGCAAGTATGTTTCTGTATAAAGCAGTAGCATCAGGGACATATGCCCTGCTTGTTATGGTATTGGAATAGTTTTCTGCTATATATCTAGTATATTTTGATTCATGCGTTACCGTTGGTTTCTTAATTTCTCCAACAGGAATATCGGGTCGACCAAAGCTTGTATTCAAAGCATCAAGACAAGCTGCTCCCCAAGGATCTCCGGAAGAAACCATCATTGCCAGAATTTTAACCTCTCCACTATTTACCAAAGCATGAAGAACTGCCACTGCACCAGCATCGTCAACATCTGAGGAAATATCTGTATCCAGTATTATATTGACGGCTTCGATTTGTCCTGCCCTCTCATGCAAGATAAAAAAAAAGATAGCGAATAGACTGATGGGAATTATTAAAAAGCTCTTTTTTCTCTGTTTTGTAAAATTCACGTTATCGACCTTCGATATGCAGTTTCCTTTGTGACAAATCAAGACTTATCATAGGCAGGAGAAACAACAACCCCAGATAAAGAAAATAATAATAACGCCAATTAAAAATTCTCAAATATATAAGGGGTAAAGCACCGGCAAATAAAACTGCTCCCAATATCGCAGAAGAGGGAAACCGCCAGAACAACAGAGTGGTTACCGGCAAAAGGGCTAAAAGAAATACAGGATTCCATATAACCCATATCCATAATTTTTCATAACTTGCATTATAAACTTTCATAGCCAACTGTTTCAACCATGGGAATGGTGTTACTTCTTTTTTATACGGATAAACGTCCCACCATCCAGAATGCAATAAGAACCAGTACGCATATCTATCTTTCAGAAAAAAATGAAATCTGTCCCATTTCTGGTCAGTCTGATTAAAATCTAATACTGACAAATAGTCCTGTGTTATCCGTCCATAATTTTGTACGACATTTTCTATAGATACTTCTGAAACGTATTTGTTGAGTTCCTGTGTGACAAAATCTGTCCCCGGCACTTTCTCCAACTTTTGCAATGATCCATAAGCTATCAGACCGGAGCCGACAAAGAACAACAGCAATATAATTGTTTTTTTTACTGATACCAAACGCAGAAATACAAACATCATCGGTAAAACAATCCAATATACCAATCCGTTATGGCGAATGAGTCCAAGTGAAAGCCCTGCAAGGATAAGTGCGGTAACATATTGTCCAGATAAAAAAAACTGACCAGACGATCGTTGCCAATAGAACTTAACCAGTGTACAAGCCCAGAAGACGACCAGTAATGCAAAAGGGACGTCCTTCCAAAGGGTGATATTATACGTCCCTAGGGGTACTGACATAAGAATAAACAAAAAGCATGGCAAAATGATCTTCAGTGTGACACCCTGGTTGTACAGCCCAAAAAAAAACCAGGAAATCAGCAGAGCCACCAATAGAATATGAACCACTGGAACAATAACTGGATTTCCGCATATCTGAAAAAGATATTTATATAAGATCACATTTAACACAGGATGATCATTCAGGTACACATCCGGTAACGTTGCTGCCCGCCACACTTTAAGAGAATCCACAGACATTACGCCTGGCCAGAAAGCAACAAGCCATAAACCAAAAGCCAACAGACTACCACCAAACATGAGCCAGAAAACATAGCGTTTTCCCTTAAAAAAAGACGCCATGATACCACCTGTTTTGTAATAAAGTTGCACAAGTGAAGTTAGTAACCAGGTAGTTAATAATGCAAAAACCACCTGTTGAAATAACTGCACAGGAGAATAACGAGAATACATGCTGTCAAGGACGTTAAAAAATCGCCTTTCTCCTAGTATTATAGACGGTTCCTGTAACAAATCTACAACATGGCCTTTCCCATGGATTGCAACCGACGTGAGGTGAAGAGGCGCTCCTCCATCATTAAAAGCGCTTATTTTTAATGTGTCAACTGTATAGCGCGGCATATCCATAGCCACTTTAAATGAGCCATCATCCTGAATCAACCAATAATTTATCTGCTTAAACTTTGCCTCAACATTAGCTACATAAAGGTCATATTCCGCCTCAACACCATTGACAGAAACATATGCTATCCCTGAATGGTTGTTAGTTCTAAATTTAAATCCAATCTGAGAATATGCCGAAACGGTCAAAGAAATAGTTTTCCCTTGAGAAAAGAATAATTCACCATCACGAAGAGGTACGTTTAAATCCAGTGCGCCAAGATCTATTTCTTTACCATCAATAACGATTGCAGCACAAAAAACTTCGTTACTCAATGACGCACCGTTTCTACGCCCAACACCACCCAGCAATATTTTATTAGAGTGATTCTTATTAAGAGGTTTGATCAGTGGCCGGAACTCCCGTTTTTCATACCCGTTAAAACCGGCACCACTATCCCAGTTTACCCGAAGCACTGGATTACCAGTTTGGCATTGCCCCTTAATTTCCAAACGAGAGGGTTCGTACCACCCAGAGCTGAGAACAAAATAGCAAAGTACGATGCTAAAGAGCATCACCCTGAATATCCATCTAAATTCATATAAAGAAGACGAATCACTCTTCATTTTTCAATTGCCGCATCCCGTTGGAAAAATTTTTTCTGATCCTGTTTTATTCTCTTATTTTCAAGGTATAGATAGGTTCCAAAAATAAAGAGTAGCAATGCAATCAAAAAAGAGACTCTCCACATCAAAAGATCAAACTCTTTTTACCAAACAGTTTTCCAATAAACCCAATGGATTCTGGCGCAGCTGCTGACTTATCACTAGAAAATATACTTGAATTGTATGTATTAACAAAATGACTGATCCCTGATTCTTTAAGCCTGACCATAACCTGGAGTTTATCGCCTGTTTTGCCACTACTTATGGCAGGTAAAATCAACTGAGGATCATCCCCATAGGAAAGAAAAAGATTGCGGTCACTAATATCAAGGCGCTGTATGGTACCGGCTGCATATAATGCATCAAACTGTTTCGACGATTCAAAATTCATCACAATTGCGCCGGTTCTCAAATTAGTTATTATTATAGAATCAATTTCAATAACACCAAACCGCACACTGGGATCTATTCTCAAGTAAAAAGGCAATCCAGTAACGGGTATTTCCAGGGAGAGATCCGTAAAGTCGCCGCTTTTGTAGTGTCTCCAGCAGAAATCATCTCCACAAGGATCATTTTTTCCAGCCCAGTAGTAAAGCTGGATAAAATTATTTTCATCAACAGCCTCTTTTTTATCATCACATTCCCGCGATTGAAAACGTTTGATTTCGTTGACAGTTAAACGGTTTTTATGCTCTGCAATTAACCGTTTTGTATGTTTCTGTAAATAATTTCGATTAACTGCATTTTGTTCACTGATTTGCTGCAAGGTATTTTCAAACAGTGATGCTGCGCTATTCCAATCCGGCCATAATTCAGCAGCATCACGCGCTCCAGATTTCAACCGTGCCAATTCCCGTGGATTACTCTTTAAATAATTAAGATACTCCACAACCTGCTGCTCATCATCTTTTGCTGCCACATAACTGTTTTTGTCATGCACTATGTATTCATCGTGCCCGGTTATGTCATAAACAATTGCTGTACCACCACAGTGGAACATCTCAAGAGGCGGACCAAACATTCCTTCGATATAACTGAGCTTGACCAGAACATCACATGAACGATAAATATCTGGTGTATCTTTAATAGGAACTCTGGAAAAAACTCTATCCACTCCTGAAAACGCCTCAATGTCTGATGAAGTCAGCAGCCATATTTCATCAACATCGGCCTGGCAGCAGAGCTCAATGGATCTGGGTACATTTTTATGAAATACGTCCACGGGTCCTTCAACAAGCACACGCAGTTTTCCATCATTCCGGGCAGTAATAACACCACCTTTCTCCTGATAAATATCCTTGCGGATGCCGTTTCGTACCAGAAATGGATGATGATTATAGTTGTCAGATAAATACTTTTGTATCCATTGTGCTTCTGTTATAACCGGAATATTAAATGAATACGTGCTTTCACATAGCATTTTAGATAAATCATTTCCCTGCGTGTCATGATTTTTGGCATCAGGTGCTGCCCAAAATCTGGATTCTATAGATTGCACAAAATAAATATAATTATCAGCTGATAAGTGATAGAGCAAAAACGGACTCTCCCACCAGGTGGCAATAATAATATCAAACTGTTTTTTTTTTGCAATTTTCAGGGTCAGCCATTCAAGGGTACCTGCTCCCTGATGCCATGCGTACTGTTCTGGGTTCACATACTCTTTTGTTATTATACACACCTCATGATCAGCCTTCATCAACCGGGAAGCATGTTCGTATATCACATAAGTTCCACCGCTGATCTCAGGCCACCCCAGTAAAAAACCAATATTCATTTTCTGGAAAACTCCCTTTTATGCCGCCTCATGCCATCAAAATATTGGAAAAAGCCTATACCGAGCCGACGTAAAATTATAGGCGGCCAGATACCGCTTTCAAGTATTTCACTATTGTGTAATACATTTTTAAGATTTAGCAGACGTTGTTTTAATGATGGAGTGTTTCCAGACTTAAAATCTGTGAACTCAAAAATGCCAAAATTTTCTAAATGGTACAGCCTTTCAAATAACTGGATTTCCGAACTGGTTGGCTTAAAAACTACTCTTGCATGTTGCCGTGCAAACCACTCAGAATCCGGTATTGTGCAATCTGCCGCAAGATATGCCTTGTTCAGACGACCTGCTAATTTCAAAAATTTTTCCTGTATGGGTTGTACCACATCTTGATACAATTTTCTCTCTTCAGGAAGATCCAGGGTCATCACATTTATATCATCTTGACCATTGGATATTGTAAGCTGCACAATCTGTCCAATCCCGCCAGAATCAGACTTGTATTCCTGATCAGTATAATATCCGTCTGCGCTGCCATGGGTGGCTCCTAATACCATTTCAAACAATGATCTGTTATTGTTATAAACGTTGAAAAAGGGAGATGGCTCAGGTCGATCACTGAAAAGCAGCCCTGTTTTTCTATTATTGTCTTTAAGTTCTGTGGCAATTAATGATCCCATAAAATAGCCATGTATATCGACTTCAGCATTGAGAATATGAAAAACATTATCCTGAATACTCCCTTTCCAGCCGACATCAACGATTGTTAAACCCTTTTGGATATAATCCACCCCAAAAGAATCCAGATAATGGATGAAATTTCTTTTTTGTTGTATGCGATGTTCTTCATAAGCTATGTTAAAGGTATCTGATCCAAGTAAAGTTTGAAAATCCTGATGAGACCGCAAATCCAGCCTGCGGGCAAAATAGTCTAAACCAAGTTTTTCACAAAGTGATTGAGAAAAATTTTCACTAAAATTTAAACTGAGTAAAAATTCCCGCAGAGAGATATCACGATAATGATCAAAAAGACGAAGAAAGTCTTCCTGCTCCAGAGAACGTAAGGAAGCAATAAATGTTGCTTTACGTGAAACAAACACATAATGAGATTTAACAACCAAATAACCGAAAACTTCAATTTGAAAACGGTCAAAGATTTTTTTTAGAAATTCTCCCTCTTTTGAGAAGAAAAAAACATCTTTTATCTGTTTTGCATTAAGTTCCTCAAAGAGGAGATAAGAAAAGTACCATATACTGTATCCTATCTCTGAATAAACACTTTGCTGCTCCAATGCATCCTCAAATTTATAAACTATGGAAAAAGAATAGTCATCAGGGGTATTTGCAAACTTCTGATAAAACTGCTGTTGAGAGAGATTTTGAACATGAATTGCATTGCACCCATACTCCCGCGCCATGGCAACATCTGCATGCGGATTATCCCCAATCATAAGCAATTGATCAGG
This sequence comes from Bacteroidales bacterium, assembly GCA_029939965.1. Classification (GTDB taxonomy): domain Bacteria; phylum Bacteroidota; class Bacteroidia; order Bacteroidales; family 4484-276; genus SABY01. Next base: position 6,549 of record JAOZRY010000029.1, read on the forward strand.
ACTGCAACCCAGTTCTTCGCAAATCCCTTTATACATCCGCCCTGTCCCCTTCATCAAACCATAGTCGCTGGAGATAAAAACGTGATCGAACAAATCATCAAGACGGTGCTCCCTTAGCATCTTATGAAAATACACTGCTGGCAGATAAAAATCAGAGACCAGTGCTGTTTTTATTTCATTTTCTCTGGCTGACCTTAATACCTGGATTGTTGCATCACATATTTCCTGCACCCCGAGTTCAACGGCAATCTCCAGGTTCAATAACATATCTGTGAAATTATGCTCCTTCCAACTGGATATTTCATCAACATCCCGCCTTTGGAGTTCCCGGAGGAAATAGCTGCAAAACTCGACAAAAGCAAATTCCGGCTCGCCATTGGCTGCGATATTTTTCTCACAAAGATCTGTTTCAATTCTTTGGCGGATAGAATACAATTTTTCCCTGGAAAGCCCGGTCTTTAAAATTTTTTCCTGAAGGCATGCCGCAATAATTTTAGTGTGTTCCGGCTCGACACAGCGTACTACCAGAGTATCAAAAAAATCAAAGCATAAAACCGGGGGATGAATACATGATTTTCTCCAATTATTGATATATGTTATGACATCTTCAACAGTGTCATGCCCTATTATCCAGGTTTCCATATTACTATTTTTCAGGATTCAGCACAGTAACTGAAAGATTTTTTATAGGGTTATTAAAAATACCATGTATGGATCTATCATCAGGTGTAACTGCAGAAAAAGATATGATATTATGTGCCCAGCATTGAATTGTATGAACAAGTGGATGTGTACCTTTACCAATACCAAGCGTCATCGTATATTCTTCAGGATACACCTCCGGCCAGATAAAAGAGTATTCAATCATTGCATTACCCTGGCCCAGCTCAATTGTTTTACCCTCCAAACAAAGACTGTTCTCTCCAAACAAAGCTACTCCAACCCGGTCTCTAATGGTATATCCGAATATCACTTCAGAAACAGGTTCATGGGCATAAATAATCATTCTAACAAGAATTTCATCTCCTTCTTGTACTATTTTTAACGGTTGTAAATTTTTTGTCACTGATACTTGTTGAATAATCACTTTGCCTGCACCGCCGCGATTATCATCAGAAACAGGCAGCCACGTTGAAGAATCATCTTTCTCATCAGCAAACAACAATTTCTCCTCAGGCTCAGATGCTGACAGTTTATCGTTTTTTGACTCTACAGATTCAGCACCAAATCGCTCGTCATGCATTAATTTTGTATAAAGAGCAATACCATCAATAGGGCGACCATCAAACAGTACCTCACCATAGTCCAGGACAAAAACCCTGTCACATAAATTAGACACGGCATGCATGTCATGGGAGACAAGAAGAATGCTACAGGATGCCATCATCTCTTTCATACGCTCAATACATTTTTGTTGAAAAAAAATATCCCCTACAGACAAAGCTTCATCAACAATTAAAATATCGGGATCAACACTGATGGAAGTTGCGAATGCCAAACGGATATACATACCACTGGAATAGGTCTTAACAGGCATGTCAATAAAATCACCGATATCGGCAAAGCTGGTGATCTGTTCAAAACGTGCATCTGTTTCCTGTCTGTTGAATCCAAGAATAGCAGTACTTAAATAGACATTCTCACGACCGGTAAATTCAGGATTGAAGCCTGCACCAAGTTCAAGGAGTGCTGAAATTCTTCCATTGACCTGCACAGTGCCTCCTGTTGCCTGTAAATTACCGCAGACAATTTGTAAAAGAGTGGATTTCCCTGAGCCATTTCTGCCTATGATGCCTATGGACTCACCTCGCCTTACCTGAAAATCGACGTTAGAAAGTGCATCAAAAGCTGTGTGATATTTGCGGCCGAACGGATGAAATGTTTCCAACACACGATGAATAGGACGTTTATACATGTAATACTGTTTCGAGAGGTTGGAAACCTGAATGGCAGTATTATGTTGAGCAGACATCTAATGTCTCTCCCTTATATTTGAACATCAAATATTTTCACGGTTATAATTTTCATCTTCCTTGCACTAAAAATAAAATTGAATACTATTCAAAAAGATTACTTTATCAGTAAAATTGAAATAATATAAATAGCTTAAATAGTAAATAATTTTAATAGTTTATATT
>JAOZRY010000029.1:8786-15210 GCA_029939965.1 Bacteroidales bacterium
AAAATTGAAATAATATAAATAGCTTAAATAGTAAATAATTTTAATAGTTTATATTTTTAATAGTTTATATTGAGAAATAATCTTTTATTATTTGTAACAATATTCAATTTTTATGTGTCCACTGATAACAGAGTGCTGCACCAAACCATTAAAAATCTTCCTTCAACAAAAGTTGTAAAGTGCGCACTGAACATACTGGTTGCGCACCACGCCAGCACCACTCCGATTCCCAGAATATAAAAAGGTCCTTTTATATTCTGCTTAAAAAAGGAAAAAATAAAAAATAAAAACACTATTATCCCGATGAAACCGTATTCAACCAAAATTCTCAGATACTGATTATGGGGATCACCTACTGGTTCACCCTGCCAGCCTTTGTGATCTTTAACTTGTTTCCTGTAAGCTGTTTCAAACCCACCGGTACCATAACCCAAAACAAAATGTTCATGGCATTTTAATAATTGGATCGTATTTTTCCACATTACTATACGAAAACCCATGGAAGTTATCTCATCAGATTGTTCATAATTTTTTATTTCATCTATTCCCTTAAAAATCCTTTTTTGAGCAACAGGAGATACCAGCAACAGAGCAAGGATCACCAAAGGAGCAAGCACTATTATTATAGACCTTATCCTCCTTTGAACCACAAAAAAAATAAATATCATAACTAAAACAATCAAAGCCAGGTATCCGCTCCTGCCAGGTGTTACAAAAAGAATATTCAGAGTCAGTACTATTGCTGATAATTTCAGCAGCCAATTAACTGCAGAGTTTGAAGAGGGTGAAAGACATAGCTGAACAAGGCATGCAAAAATAACAACGGAAAACAGCATCCCCTGAGTAGCATGATGCTCCATCACAATACCCTGAGAAAATTTGCATATGCCAAAATCAAAAATATAGCCGATAAAAGATAGCAGCGCCGCTAATGTACCAATGACAATAAAAACATTAACCAACCGCTGCTTCCACACAAAATCTGTATAGACACTGGCGGCCAAAGGAATCAGCAGTAATTTGCGCCAGCTTGCCCACATATCCACGCTTTCTGAAAATGGTGCTGCACTGTAAAAAACTCCCAGGCTCACCATGGCATAAAATACCAAAGCCATTACAACCATAGGCTGCTTAAGCCCAAAAAAAATCCTATTGCGAAGCCTTGGCATCATTATAAAAGCAGAATAAATAAGAACTTCAGCAATCACGGCTGCAGCCGTGGAAAACATCAAAATAACCACTTCAAAAATAAACAGGCTGCGAACAAAATCAATAGAATTGATTTTGAAAAAAAATCTTTGTATATCAGTATACTTGATCATTTTTTCTCAAATCAATACCCACAAGTGGATACAGGTATTTTCTTCTGATAATTTTCATCTTCCATCCTATCTGATCTGTAAATTTCCCTCTTTTCAAATCCTGGATACTGGATGCAAACAGGCCTGTATGGGATCCCTGAGCAACAATAGCCGGGTCCAGCCAGAGAATGGGAATTTCCAATTCAAAAGCGATCTTGTTAATCAAGTGATCAGCTGGCAGGGAAAAACCATTTTCCCGGATCCATTGAATCTTCATTCTGGCTGTTTCCCTGTTGATCCAATATGAATCTGCTGCTCTTACTTGTTCTGCGAGATAGAGTTTTGTGTTTTTCCTTTTTTTTGTCCATGGCACATATAAAGCACAGCCACAGCCCAGGCTGATATATCCATACCCCTGCCATTTTTCATAAAATTCTGCAATGGCTTCCTGGGTTACGGCATTGAATTTGTTTTTATCAATAAAAACATCATCTTCAAAAACAAATGCCCCATTACTATTCCCCCTGGCAATCCGCTCCCATGCACAAATATGTTTTAAAGAACATGAAATTTCCTCTTTTTTAAGATTTCCTGAATACTTATATTTTTTTAATAATTGCGGAGTAATCTCATCTTTATCATGGTCAAGAATCCATTCAAATGGAAGGTCTATCCTGGAAAACTGTTTAACGATACTATCCGCCCTGTCTTCATAACCTTTCTTAACATGAATAACACAGCAATCAACCTCTATCTTTTTGTGCGGTATTGGTATTGTACCAGGTATTTTTTTAATTATTTGAGTCTCCCGCAATTGGGTATGGATTTGATTACTGTTATTCAATTCAGATAGTTCCATGATTTTATCCACTGTGTTTTCCACACTGAAAAAACTGACTTGATTATATTCAGGTAATTGATCATTTTCCCATTCAGAAATTAAACCTTTAAGTATTGTTTCAATTTTTTTTTTATCGGCAGGATGGACAACTGTATACCCAAAAGAATTTAAAATCGAAGCCAGTTCTGAATTTTGTGATGTAAGTCCGATAATAGGCCTTGTAGTAAGCTGGTATTCATAAAATTTTGAAGGGATATATTCATAGCTTATATTTGACCTGCCATGGATTAATACAAGCACATCAGTAATATACATTTTTTCAAAAACCTGCTGCCTGCCTGATTTACCTGTTAAAAAATCAAATTCCAGACGACCATGTTCACAAACCACATCATCTAAAGAAAATTTTCTTACAGCTTTTCTTGATACAGGATCAAGTTTTGTGCCGTAAATATCAAGAACAACCTTATTTTTCAAATATGGCTCTTTTTTAAAAACATATGAAAGCGCTTCCATGAAATTATAAAGGTTTCTATCAGAAGACAAAGAACCAAAATGTCCGAAATGGATTTTTTCTCTTTTATGATAGCTTATGCTGGATGTCTCAGGCGGGTTGGCACCTGGCCTTAAAAGATGAACGTTATTAGGGTTCCCGATGCGTTTTTTAGCATTTTCACAAGCTTTTATTGTAAAATATATTATAGCACAAGCATTTTTTAAAATTATTTTTTCCAGCCACCTGTGGAAAATATATCTCTGATATCTTTTTTTTACAATTTTAGATTCGGAAATCAAGGGGTCATGTATTTCTGCTATCCATGGAAGTTTAAAAAGTTTATTCAAAATTAAACCTGTTAAGTGAGAGCTGCTTGGCCCTGCTGAAGAATAAATTAATTTGGGTCTATGTTTTTTTATAATAAAAACACCCCTGATACTGGCTGTTATAAACCATGACCAATGGCTGTCCAGGTTTATAAAGATTTTTTCAAAAATTAAAAAAGGAAACAAAAAAATACTTACAAGGGCTTTTAAAAATTGCAGCAGAATCCCTTTTTGAAAATGTTTTTCCAGAATTTTTCTCATTTCAAAAATAAGTCCTGAAGGTGCAGGAGAAATTATCTGGGAGTGAATGAAATTTTTATCTTTTGTTCCGGTTGGTGCGCTGATAACAACAGGTTCAATTCCCTTTTTCATCAAAAAAGGAATTTTATCTGTTATGGTCTGACTTGCCGCTCTTCCATCCATATTAAAACAGTGGGCAATTATTAGCCATTTTTCAGCATTAATATTTTTCATTTTTTTTCTTTAAATAAAACTTTGCATACTTCAAAATTTAGCACGACCACCCAATTTTCTCTGACCTGGTCTGTTGCAATTTCACTTTGCTGATAAAATCCAGATCGCCTATGCTGACAAAGAACATGCTCACTAATTTTTGAGATATTAACTTATATTGCAAACCTACTTTACGCATAGCTCCGCACTGTCGTTTACATTGCATATTGACTGTAATCGGGCATTTACTAATACAAATTTATATAATTATCAGCTTATATCTTTTAATTCCTGGTTCAAAGCTGGATCTATGATATCAATTCTGTCTGCAAGTGCTTTGATATCTTTTTTAATCCGGTCATATTCTTCAATTTTAATTCTCAAAAAAAAGATGGTCAAGTTTGCCATCTCTTCCAGCCCTTTTGGGGTTAAACGATACTTATAAGCTGATTTATTTTCTACTTTTTTACATACTTGATATCATTTTCACTCAAATTATTGTGCAATGAAATATCCGATCTATCAAGAACCATGAGGTCAAAAGGATAGAAAACTTATTGAGTGTTATTCAAAGGCCACTAAGTTAAGGGACTCACGGCCGATTCCATGGTATTCGAATCCATACTCCCTCACCTCTTCAGGGTCATACTGATTTCTGCCGTCAAATATTATTTTTTGTTTCATCTTTTGGGAAAGCTGTTTAAAATCAGGTTGTCTGAATGTTTTCCACTCTGTTACAAGTACAAGGGCATCTGCATTTTCAACAGCAGTATACTGGTTGTCTGCAAATACAAGCTGGTTGCTCTTAAACCAGTCTGCTGGAAATTCTTTTTTTGCCTGTTCCATTGCAACTGGATCATAGGCTTTTATATCGGCTCCTGATTTTAATAACTGCTCAATAAGAACAATGGATGAGGATTCTCGCATATCATCGGTTCCAGGTTTAAAAGATAATCCCCAGATGCCAAATGTTTTATTGGAAAGATCTTCTCCAAAACGCTGTTTGATTTTCAGGGGAAGAAGATATTTTTGCATTCTATTTCTCTTTTCCACGGAATTGAGAAGTTCTGGTTCAAAGCCTGAATCACGGCTTGTACGAATCAAGGCCTGGACATCTTTTGGAAAGCATGAGCCGCCGTATCCACAGCCGGGATAGATAAAAGAGTAACCGATTCTGTTGTCAGAACCTATACCTTTTCTGACATTTTCCACATCAACTCCAAGGCGTTCGCAGATATTTGAGATTTCATTCATGAACGATATTTTTGTAGCCAGCATGGAATTGGCAGCATATTTTGTCATCTCTGCATCACGGACATTCATGAGGATCAATTTATCCCTGTTTCTGGAAAAGGGTGCATACAATCTTTGCATTGCTTTAGCAGCACGTTTGGAGTCTGCACCCACAATAATTCTGTCCGGCTTTAAAAAATCATTTACTGCCGCACCCTCTTTTAAAAATTCAGGATTTGAGACAACATCAAATTCAATGTTTAATTCCCTGACATCCAACTGTTTCTGGATTGTCTTTTTCACTTTGTCAGCCGTACCCACTGGAACTGTGGATTTATCGACAATCACTGAATATTCATTTATTATCTGCCCTATCTGTTCTGCAACTTTAAGAACATATTGAAGATCTGCTGAGCCGTCTTCGCCAGGTGGTGTACCAACGGCAATAACAAATATATTGGAATTTTCTGAAGCTTTTTCAAGATTTGTTGAAAAATTCAGTACACCATCTTTATAATTCTGGATAACAAGATTTTCAAGGCCTGGTTCATAGATCGGCAGCATGCCTTTTTTAAGATTTTGTATCTTTTCCTCATCCACATCCACGCATGTTACCATGCTGCCCATTTCTGAAAAGCAGGCGCCTGTTACGAGCCCCACGTAACCTGTACCTATAATAGTAATATTCATTAGTTAAAATTAAATCCCCAAAATCAATTAATAAAGTACGCATTAAAAACAAAGGTGATATGCTTAGAAAAAATATCAGAGAAATGGTGATAAAGCAATTAAAATATAATCATCCAAATTTAAAGAATGAAAAAAATTTATAATTATTTTGAAATTTAAAAATCAAACTCTACCTCTCAGGCACGACAATTAATTTTGATATGAAACAAGACAGACTAAACAAAAGTCATTGATCTCCAGCAAAGCAGAGAATTTACCCATGGTAATTAAAAACAAGCTGGCAAGAAGTGATGCTGTGACAGATTGAACCTGAAGGCTGTGCAGCTGATATTTGAATTAGGAATTTTTATCAATACGGTAACGTATGGATCTTAAGCTTAGATTCAGATAGTCAGCAGCCTTGCTTTTATTTCCTCCTGCTATTTCCAGGGCTTTTTTAAGGTATTCATGTTCAATGGTTGAAAGAATTTGATCAAGATCAACACCGTGCGCCACATCATCAAGGTCAAATCTCTGACCTTCAACACCTTCAATCCATCTGCGTTTTTTATGCATGGAAATGGTAAGGCTTTCAGGTAGAATAATATTTGTTGACGAAAGTGCAACACTTCGTTCGATTAAGTTCTCAAGCTCCCTGACATTTCCAGGGAAGCTGTACTTATTCAAGAAATCAATGGCATAGGAAGAGAGTTTTACAATATCTTTTTCCATTTCGCTGGAGTATTTTTTTGCAAAATGTTTAGACAGAAGCTCCACATCACCTTTTCTGTCCCGCAGAGGAGGCACTTTGATGGGAACAACATTCAGCCTGAAAAAAAGATCTTCCCTGAAATTTCCTTTTATGACCTCCTTTTCAAGTTGTTTATTGGTGGCAGAAATAATTCTTACATCAACATGTATCTCTTTTGTTCCGCCAACGGGTTTAAAGGATGTCTCCTGGACAGCACGTAGCAGTTTAACCTGCAAAACCGGAGATAATTCACCAATTTCATCCAGAAAGATGGTTCCCTGATTTGCAGATTCAAAAAGCCCCTGCTTATTACTTACTGCGCCCGTAAAAGAGCCTTTAATATGACCGAAAAAC
>JAOZRY010000393.1 GCA_029939965.1 Bacteroidales bacterium
AATAATATCTTTGCATTGATAAAAACAATAACCATGGAAACTCTAAGACAGAAGTTTTACGAAAAATACGCCCTTGCACAAACTAAAACCGTAAGGCATTTTATTAATACCATCGACTGGTCCAATAGGTTTATTGGCATAAAAGGAAGCCGTGGCGTGGGCAAGACCACCCTTTTGTTACAACACATCAAACAAAACTACAAACCCAATAACGAGGTTTTGTACGTGAGCCTTGATAGTTTGTATTTTGCAGAAACCAGGCCCTACGACCTTGCAGATGTTTTTTATAAAAAAGGCGGAAAACTATTGGCAATGGACGAAGTGCACCGCTGCCCCGGTTGGGCTGTTGAACTAAAAAACATATATGATGATATGCCCGGGCTGAAAGTTATTTTCACGGGTTCGTCGCTGCTTCATTTGCGCAAAGCAAAAGTTGACCTTAGCCGCCGGGCGGTTATGTATCAAATGCCGGGTTTATCTTTCAGGGAATTTTTATCTTTCCAAAGCAAAACTGAATTTCCAATTTACAGCCTTGATGATATCATCCATAATCATATCGAAATTGCCATGAATATTATAAACGACATCAAACCTCTGGCTTATTTCGACAATTATTTGAATTATGGATATTACCCGTTTTACCTGGAAAATATAAAATCGTTCCACCAAAAGCTGTACGAAACTATTTTAACTGTCCTGGAAGTTGACATCCCACAATTTGAAAAAATTCAAATATCCGGCATTATTTACCTGAAAAAACTTTTAAAAATCATTAGCCGTTCTGTTCCCTTCAAACCCAACATGAATGTTTTGAGCCAACGAACGGGCATTAGTTTAAATACTATGAAAACGTACCTGAAATATCTTGCCGATGCTAAATTGCTTTCGATGCTATATGTTCCGGATAAGGGGATAAACAGTATGAACAAGCCTGAAAAGGTATATTTGGAAAATACGAATTTGATGTATAACATGGCCGATAATAACCCAAATGTCGGCAACCTTCGGGAGACATTTTTTTTTAATCAAACTGACATAAATTATAAAGTCAATATTTCAAAACATGCAGATTTTATTATTGATGATTGCTATACATTTGAAATGGGTGGCAAAAACAAACAACAGAAACAGATAAAAAATATTGAAAATTCTTATATCGTAAAAGATAATATCGAAATTGGCCCAGATAATATTATCCCTTTGTGGTTGTTTGGATTTTTGTATTAGGCCCTTAAAAAAGCTGTGAATGCTAATGTGTTAAGGGTGTTTTGTTGTCAGAATTCAGTTTGTGGATATATCGATTTTCATCATCTAATTAACTGAACAACTACCAGGGACTTTGAATTTTTCAACCCCTCAAATTAATTTCTGCCAATGCTTCAATATTTCGGATTGTTATTTTTTTACCATCAAGAAACAGTATCCCCTCTTTCTCAAATTCCTTTATGAATTTAATGGCACTTTCAACGGTAATAGAAGCAAAATCCGCGATATCCTGTCGTGTTAAATACTGATAAATATCTTCACCCGAAAACTTATCGGCAGACAAATACAATAAGGCTGAAGCCAGTTTGCCCCTCATTTGTTTATACGAAACATTGGTAATTATTTCTAAATACCTGCTTTCATTCTGGTAATTTTTTGATGTAATACGCATTGCAAATTCAGGGTTCTTCAACAACAATTGCTTCAGTGCCTCTTTGTCGATCATACAAATAGTAGAATCTTTTAATGCTGCCGCTGAATAGGTATAAATGTTTTCATCAAAAATTGAAGAAAAAACTATGAAATTACCCCGATTTACAAGGCGGATATTAATTTGCTTGCTGCTTCCGGTTTGAAGGTAAACCCTGATTAAGCCACTATTTACATACAACACATGGGGGGCAAAAGCTCCCTGCTTGAATATAGTTTCCCCTTTTAAATATGTGATTTGGGTTTTGTTATTATTAAGAAACTCCAAATCCTTTGAATCCAGTGTCTGAAAACAACCTGAAGTGTTTATGATACTATCCGAATTATTTTTATTAGAATTCTTCAATGTTATTTTTATTATATCTTCTGTTATTGCAGCAAAAATATTTATTTTTAATTAGGGGAGAACGGCTAAATATTATTTTGATGTGCTGATGGATAAAATACTTACTGTTGTTATTACTCAAATTCACGCAAAGTTAACAAAGAAAATCGCAAAACAACGCAAAGAAAGAATCCAGCATATCAAAAAATTATTTAGCCGTGACTACAATCCCGTGAAATGTTAAATTTTTTCATAACTTAGCAAACAAATTCATTTACCAATAATCATCAAATCTCAGCCTCAATGAAGAAATTTACATTTATCTTCACAATCATTATCCTCGGTTTGGTCACGATGGCCCAAACCCCACAGGGTATCAATTACCAGGCAGTAGCCCGAAACGTTGATGGCGGACCAATCATTAACCAGGATATCTCAGTTAAAATCTCCATCCTCGCCCAAAGTGCTTCCGGCGATGTTGTGTACAGCGAAGCGCACAGTGTAACAACCAACAACATGGGCCTGTTCAGGCTCGAAATCGGAAACCCCGGTCTTGTGCTTACCGGTACTTTCGAAGACATTCCCTGGGGCGTAGCCGATTATTTCATAAAATTAGAGCTGGACGAGAATAGTGGTACAAATTATCAACTCATGGGGGTTTCGCAACTTTTAAGCGTTCCCTACTCATTAAATTCAGGTTCACTTACATTAACTGATGAGAATGGAAATGCACACAATGTTTCAGTTGACACATCAGGTAACTTATTTGCTACAATAATATGGAAATGCGGACTACCTATTACCGATAACCGCGATGGGCAAACTTATAAACCGTACAAATAGATGAACAGTGCTGGATGGCCGATAACCTTGCATATTTACCAACTGTAAGCCCATCTTCACAGGGCAATAATACTAACCCCTATTATTATGTTTTTAATTACCAGGGAACCAATGTTGCCGTAGCCAAAGCAACCGATAATTACCAAAATTACGGGGCGCTTTACAACTGGCCTGCATCTCTTGTTGCATGCCCGGCCGGTTGGCATTTGCCCACGGATGCCGAGTGGACTGCATTAACCGATTATCTTGGAGGCACAAGTGTTGCCGGCGGCAAAATGAAAAGCACCCGCACAGAACCGGACCCGCATCCCCGCTGGTACAATCCTAACACAGGCGCAACTAATAGCAGTAGCTTTTCAGGCCTTCCGGGTGGCGGCCGTGGCATCGGCACCAATGGTTTGTTCCTCCACCTTGGCTACTACGGCTTCTTTTGGAGTTCTACTAAGGACTCAATGATAGACGCCTGGTACCTGCTACTAGAAAGTGACAGTGACGATGCAACCATGAGCTACTACACTATGGGCTTCGGTTTTTCTGTGCGTTGTTTGAGGGATTGATTATCCATACTTTAAAGAAATTAAAATAAGGTTTTTTGGAAATCATATAAAAAAGATAAACTACTTTTTGCTCTTTATGAAAAATACCAAATCCCCCTAACTATATTTTCATAGTAAAATCACTATAATTTTTCATGCAAGCCTGCCGCTTTTCCCAATAGGTTTTTCTTGCCCAATCTTTTATTCGCAAATACTTTTGCAAACTAAAAAACAGGTAAAATGAAACGGGTAGCAATTCCGGTGGTAAATGGGAAATTAAGCGAGTTTTTTGCTCAGTGTAACCACTATGAAATATTTGAAATTGAAGGGGTACAAATTAAACGGAATGAAATTAAAGAACCTTCAGTAAAGGAAATAGCCATGTTGTTGCCGTGGGTTGTAAGCCAGGGAATAACAGACGTAATTGCATATAAAGTGGACAAGCGTATCATCGAACTGTTTGCGGGTTATAAAATCAATTTGTATGTAGGCATTAAAAGAGGTTCGCCACGGGAAATTATCCTGGACTATTTAAACGGTACATTAAAATCGGATAAAAAAATTATTTCGGAAATAATGGCCGGACATGAATAAAATTAATAAAAAACAGAAATAAATAATTCAAAAGTAAAAGGTATGAAAATGTTACAAACAGCTGTTCACGAGATTGAAACAGCGGCAGAATTGGAGAAAATTATCAACGAAAACGAAAATGTAATGGTTTG
>JAOZRY010001107.1 GCA_029939965.1 Bacteroidales bacterium
AGTGGCGCTACGATAGTTACAAGCGTTTGGCTGCAATGGATTTTACGAAACATGAATAGAAAATAGTAAAATAGATTTTAACTTATAGAGCCGGGAGATTTTCCCGGCTTTTTTTTATTCCAAAAAGTCAGGGCATGACTTCACATCAATTCTCATTTCTAAAATCCCTTAACCTCTACGAGGTATAATTTTTATTTGGATGTGCTTTTTGTTACAATACTTTAACCGCTATGCGGTAAGGGTGATTATCCTGATTACCATTTTCTACAATACTTTATCCGCTACGCGGAATTCGCCGTAGGCGATGTAGTATTGTAGAAAAAAGTTACCCGACAAAAACAAATACCTCGTAGAGGTTTGACTTTAACTCTCACGAAATTTGGATTATAGTGTTGAATTTGGTTGGAGAGTAGAGATAGACTATAAATCACAACAGTTTTAACTACGTAAAATCAGGAGTTCTGAGATTAGGAAAAGCAAACAATTAATGCAATTGCGATTGTAATTTGTAAGAACTTTCTCATAGTAATTTGGGATTGAAGTGAATAAAAAGATTTTAGACACCAAATTTATGAAAACAAATTTCTCCGACAAATAATCCTTCGCTTCATTTCCCCGAAACAGTGGGACACACCAAAGTTAATCAGGGTTGACTTGAAGTTATACTCTGTCAACTCACTTTCTTTATTTTTTCACATTATTTTCAAGAATTTCGATGGCATATACCTCATCATAATCATTTCTTCCATAAGTGAGTAAAATAAGGGTATTATCTACGGAATTGCTAAAAACCAGGAGTGGAGTGGCTTCAATCGTTTCATATACACCATTGTTAGCGTTTATAAGAAAAGGATCAGGGATAATTTCGCGAAGGGAGTTCATATTCTGATCGCAGGCATACAAGCTGGTAGTCATATCGTAATAATAGGTATCTCCAAAAATAAGATAGTATTCGTTTTTTTGTTGGTTTTCAGCAAAATTCAGAATTTCAGGGTAGGATGAAATTGAAATGGTTTCGGTTTCAAGAACATCATATCCAGCCATATTAGGATCAATATGAATGTATCGATTATCGGAGGCAATAATTCTTGTGCCATTGCCAGATATCCAAATTTTGTCATACTCCCCGTAATTATGATTAGAATAAACTTCCTGTGGCGTA
>JAOZRY010001108.1 GCA_029939965.1 Bacteroidales bacterium
AGCCCATTTGAAACTTATCGGGAGCAAAATAAATGCAACCGGAGAGCAACATTTCGTTATGAGAGGCAACCCTAACAGGGATTGACAAAATGCTGTTGAGCCACGAAACCATGCTAACAAGAAATCCCTCGGTAATGTGTTGAACTACCAGAATTGGATATGGGAAATTTTTGGAGATTTTAGAAAATATTTTTGCTAATACCTGTGGGCCTCCCGATGAAATTCCTATTGCCATAAGTTTTTTGTTTAATAGTTTACTTATTGGGGGTACTTCTATTTTAATAGCCTGATTTAAAATTGTTTTTTTTGGGATAATTTTTTTGGATGAATGCTTTCGAGTAATAACTTTAACCTGAGAAAGAGTTTTTATCATAGAAAGCAATTGGGGGGTTCTTGATGGCTCCAGAGGATGCCCAAGACCATACGGTTTTTGAATAACTGAGAGTGCGCCCGCAGCAAGAGCTTCCATTGATGTATGAGTATTTCCGGCATTACGACTGGCAGTTGCAATAATTATTGGTATCGGATTTTCGGCCATAATTATTCTTGTTGCTTCCAAACCGTTCATAATCGGCATGTCTATATCCATCGAGATAATATCCGGTTTGTTTTTTTTTACAAAATCAACAGCTTGTTTTCCATCTGTAACATTTCCAATTACTAAAAGTTCAGGGTCGTTACTAAAGATAAATTCCAAATACCGGCTTACTGTGGGCGAGTCTTCAACAATTAATACTTTTATCATAATTTCATTTTTTTCTTTGTCTTTTTCACAATCACTGTTGCACTCCTTGTGGTTATCTTTTATTTTTACTTGCAAGGATTGGCAAGTACTTGTTATGATTTTAGAAAACATCTTGGCAATATACCATTTCCCAGCCATTAAAAACTACTATCAGCTTTTTCATTTCAGCATTGCCATATGGAGGTAGGCGCATCATTTTTTTCAGGGTATCATCGTTTTTGTATTTCGCAAGTTGATCTTGCGAATCTTTAATTTTTTTATTTCTTATTTCCTCTGTGTATTCGCTTCGGGTTATATATTTTAATTCGATTAAATAGCCGAATTTTGCATCAGGATATTTATAAAAGAAGGGTTTTAATACTAAATCGGCATATCCCTTGTTTGCTTCTTGTTCTGACAAAGTTATGTATGTGTCAA
>JAOZRY010001109.1 GCA_029939965.1 Bacteroidales bacterium
TAATAAAATAAATTAAGTCAGTTATCAATGCATGCTGTTTTTCTCATAGCATATCCCGGATACGGTCTGATTACAATACTATATCTGTATTTTTTTCCCAAAAAGGACGTCGAGTTCTTTAACGCAGCAAAATTGCAGAGGTCTGGATTTTATTAATTTAAAAAACGATGATATTCTATGAAAATAAAAGTATACGGAGTATTAATTCATGTATTTCCGTTATAATAGCTGAAAATCAGTAATTACGTCGCTGGACGAAATTACTGATTCAGTTTAAGATACCCTCATGAAATCGGACGTCACTTTCTATGTGGCAAAATGTCACAGTAAGGTGTCGTAACTCTGGGTGCGGCCATATGCACTAAGACTCCGAAATCTGTTGCGGCTCATAACAATTCAGATCAGGGGGGACTTATGAATTCCGAATTTTTTAATATGGAAGGATTATCTCGTGTGGAAATTGAAAAACTGGCTTTCGAGTCCGGTTTTTGTAAACGGCATCAGGCAAAATCGAAGCACCTGATTTCCTAATTCGTTTTTGTCTTGAATCATTAGAAGGAACCGTCAGCTACAATGACATCGCTGCCAAAATGCAGGCTAAAACCGGAACTGAGGCAAGTCGTCAGGCCTACTGTCAACGGATGAATGGTGAGTGCATCGTTTTTTTTGAAAAAATCCTCGAGAGAGTAATGGCTTCCAAGCACCTCCTGAAGATACGGATAAGATATCTGGTTTAAACGGATTCAAAAGGATACTTATCCAGGATATTACGGTAATTCGGTTGCCATTTCGTCATTTCGAAAATTTTTCGGGGGTTAAAAATGCTCACTCGGCCGTCTGCAACGCCAGAATTCAAGGCATTTACGACTTAATATCCAAGCAATTTATCCAATTTTCGATTGATCCGTATAGCAAAAATGATCTTTCAGCAGCATCAGATATCAGTGTCGAACCCGGAGATCTGCTTTTGAGAGATCGCGGTTATTTCTCTGTTCCGATTATCCAAGAATTAAAACTTGGTAGTCCCTACAAAGCAGTGCAGGTAACCTAAATATTCTCAGCAAACGGTAATTTGAAATTTATTTTAGCAGAAATTTTTATTTTATAGACTCAAGTTAAAATATTTGCTGATAGCATGGCTAAGACTTAATTTAAAGGAGA
>JAOZRY010000394.1 GCA_029939965.1 Bacteroidales bacterium
TTCAATGATTTAATGCTTCAATGCTTTAATGCTTCAATGATTTAATGCTTCAATGATTTAATGCTTCAATGATTTAATGCTTCAATGCTTTAATGCTTTAATGCTTTAATGCTTTAATGCTTCAATGCTTCAATGCTTTAATGCTTTAATGATTTAATGCTTCAATGATTTAATGCTTTAATGCTTTAATGATTTAATGCTTCAATGCTTTAATGCTTCAATGCTTCTCTCCTTATCGCATTGTCTCCTTATCGCATTGTCGCATTGTCGCATTGTCTCCTTGTCACATTCTCTCCTTATCGCATTGTCGCATTGTCTCCTTGTCACATTGTCTCCTTATCGCATTGCCTCCTTATCGCATTTCATCATTATTAATAATTCTTTTTCAAATAATCTCTGAATGCTTCATAAGTATTTTCCATCGTATCGAACTGTTCATCCTTATCTTCTAATCCTTCGAGGCTTGGCGGTAGCTCAGGATCAAAATTAAGAATATCCCTGATTTGTTCGGGAAATTTTGCCGGATGCGCAGTTTCTAAGGATACACACAATTGATCCGGCTTATTATATTCATCCTGATCTTTCAGAAAAATTTCCAGTCCTTTCCAACCTACTGCACCATGTGGTTCGAGTAGCAATTGGTGCTTGTCCCAGGCAGTTTTTATAGTATCTTTTGTTTCACTATCCGAAATACTTACCGAATAAATCTCCTTGTTCATCAACTCCTGGTCAGCTTGCTTTTTTAAATGGCCTGTTTCATCCATAACACCTCCATACAAAGCCACAAGTCGGGCAAGGTTGCTGGGATGCCCAACATTCATTGCACTGCTTATGCAATTTTTTGAAGGGACAATTTTTTTATAGATACCGGTTTTAATAAACTCAGGGAACTCATCGTTTTCATTTGTTGAAATTACAAATTTTGAGATTGGCAATCCCATTTTCATTGCCAACATTCCACCCATCATATCACCAAAATTACCTGATGGTACAGAAAATACCACATTATCATTCTCAGCATTTTCGCTTAATTTAGCCCAGGCATAAAAATAATAAACACTTTGTGGAATAAGCCTTCCGATGTTGATCGAGTTGGCAGATGACAGATTTAGATATTCGAGATCGGGATCGGCAAAAGCCTGTTTGACCAAAGCCTGGCAGTCGTCAAATTTCGCATCCAGCCCAACAATCTGAATATTTTTTCCTAATGTAGTCATCTGCTTGCGCTGACGTAGAGTAACTTCATCTTCGGGAAACAAAACCAATACTTTTATATTATCAAATCCATAAAAAGCATTAGCTATGGCACTGCCTGTGTCGCCGGATGTTGCTGTTAAAATCAGCAAATCATTATCCATCGTAGATAAATAGTAGTTCATGAGCCTACCCATCATTCGTCCGGCAAAGTCTTTGAACGAGGCAGTTGGCCCCTGATCAAGACGCATCACAAACTTGCGGTCATAAACATGTTCGAGCGGTACATCATAATCATAAGCATCCTTACAAAGTTCAGCGAGAATATCTTCCGGGATTACCCCCTTCAAGAATTTACCAATAACAAAGCTTGCAATTTCGGGATAGCTCATCCCCTTCATAGCCAACATTTCACTATTAGAAAGTTGAGGAATATACTCGGGCATGTAAAGACCTTTGTCAGGAGCCTGACCCTTTAAAAGTGCCTCATGAAATGGTAAAGATGGTGACGAATGGTTAGTGGAATAAAACATTATTGGATTATCCATAACTCTACCTCCTTAAACTTGCAGATGAAGCACCACCAGCTGAATATTCGGGCGATGAGGAAACAATTTTATTACCATCCAAAACTGATAAAGCCTGATCGAGGTCGGCAATAATATCATCGGGATGCTCAGCACCAACACACAAGCGAATAAGGTTTGCCGGAATATCTGCCAGTTTGCGCCCTTCTTCACCCTGCTGCGAATGAGTAGAAATGGCAGGAATGGTTGCAACGGATTTAATTCTGCCCAAATCAGTTGCACGCCAAATCATTTGCATACCATCAAACACATCGCGGGTTGCCTGTGCATTGCCCTTAACTCTAAACGACATTAGATGCCCATAGCGATTTACCGGGAAACCATATTGTTCATCATGTTCGGCATCGGCCAGCAACATATATTCTGAGGCCAGTTTGTGCAATGGATGCGATTCGAGTCCGAGATAATCAACCTGCTCAATATGCTTGTGCTGTACAAGATATTTGGCAATTTTCATTGTTGACCGGCTTTGCATATCTACTCTCGAACGTAAGGTTCGCATATCGTTCAAAGCCAAAATGGCTGTCATCGGGGATATATTTGGGCCATTGTCGCGATTGGGAAGTGTTTTTACATACATGCAAAAATCGGCCTTCATTTCAGGGTTATCCACGTTGGATGTAAGGTTCTTCCTTGCTATTACTGCACCGGCAATACCGAAACCACTGGTCATAATTGTTTTTGAAACGGATTGAACTACAATATCAGCACCCAAAGCAATTGGGCGCATAAGTGCAGGCGTAGCTACCGTAGAATCTACAATCATTGGTATCCCGTATTTATGAGCCAGGTCGATAACTTTTTTTAAATCGAAAAATGCCTGTCCGGGATTACTCGGCATTTCTCCGTAAAGGAAGCGTGTATTTTCATCAATCAAAGATTCCCATTCGCTGATGTTGGCTGAGTTGATAACTTTCCGCCACTCTATCTTGCGTTCGCTCTCTTTCCTAATGGAAAACTGTTGAAACGTACCTCCATACACTTGCGTGGTGGCCACAAAATTTATGGGTTTCGAAGGGTTTTTGGGATCGGGCAGTAAAAACTGGTCAACAGCAGTTTGGATGGCTGCCATGCCCGATGAAGTAGCGATGCACGATGTTTCTACATCAGACCCATAAGCCTCTAACATTGCAAGCGCACCTTCGAAATAATACATTGATGGATTGGCAATACGCGAATAACACCAGGTAGGTATTTGATACGACAGTGCCGCTTCCATCTCATCGGAATCGCGGTAGGCCTGACTTGTTGATAGATAAACAGGTTCGATTATGGAACCCTGGTTAAAATCCAAAGCCTCCTGCATAGAATATACACCATGTACCGCAATGGTATCGAAGCGGCATTGTTTCATTTTTTTTATGTTATCGCTATGCCATGCCATTGCCCTGGCAGCGGCATCGGTGTAATGATTTATACCTTTTTTGCTCATAAGAAATCTCCGTTTGTTATAATTTGATTAATAATCTGTTATGTAAAATTAACGGTAATGAAGACAAATTTACATAAATTGATTAGTTAATATGTAAATGCTTTTATTCTGGATGTAAATCAATAAAGAAAATTGAAGATTGTAAGGATTTCTATCTATTTTTGAAAAAATTATAACAACAAATATTAAAACCGCGATGCGAAATTTTCATATTGATAGTCTGGACAAAAGAATCCTCTCATTATTAACAAAAGATGCCAGAATGCCATTTCTGGAAGTTGCTCGTAAGTGCAAAGTATCGGGAGCTGCCATTCACCAGCGGGTACAAAAAATGATGGAGGCCGGTGTAATTTTAGGATCGCAGGTAAATGTTTCGCACAAAGGGATGGGTTTTAATACTTGTGCTTTTATCGGGATAAAGGTAAATCTAACAGCCACAAGCACGCACGATGAGGTTTTTAGAAAGATAAGCCAGATACCCGAAATTGTAGAATGTCATCACATTACGGGGAGTTATTCATTATTACTGAAAATTATAACACGAAATAATGAACACCTGAAAAAGATCATCGTGGAAAATATTCAATCAATTCCAGAAATTGTTTCCACCGAAACTTTTATATCGTTGGAAGAGGGTTTTGTAAGGCAACTTCCGGTGGAGTAAGAGCCTGTTTTGGTTTTTGAAAAAACTTCCGGATTGTTGTAATGGCTTAGAGTGCAATGATTAACAAGTAAAATAGTGGTGGAGTGAAATCCTTTTTGCTATTGTTGTTTTTGCATAGCCCACCATAATTTGCAAACAGGAAAGAATTGCAAGGAAAAATATCATGATGAATTAATAATTAGTGTCCGTCCATAAAGTACCAAATAAATGAATTGGGGGTTTGAGGTTTCC
>JAOZRY010001110.1 GCA_029939965.1 Bacteroidales bacterium
CCACAGTCAGGACATTGCCACAGTTGTGCTTCTTTATCTCCAAAATGTAATTCTAGTAAACTTTGCCAATCAATTTTTTTCACATCTTCAACCGGTCCTTGTCCTAAAATTTCCCTGCATAAATCAAGATCATTTTTTTTGGTGGGTGAATATAAGCCGTAGGATCTGACTAATATGGAATGGGGCAAGGGAATATGTTGTAAAAAACGTTTTATAAATTCTTCAAGGGATAATGTCATATATTCTTTTTTCTTGCGGCCACAACTAAAGGTAACTTTACCGTTTTCGATTTTAATGATCCTATGGTTTGAAATGGGGCCGCCTCGAAGATAACGAGCCAAATATGCAAGGACACCGTTACCATGAGAATATTTTTCACATACCCTGACATTCCATTTTTTCCGACCAAGCTTATTCAGCAAATTTTTCAATTTCTGATGGCTCATTCCGGCAGGCAAAATCAACTCACCTTTTTTCAATGCCTTTAATAATGCAGCTATTACCTTGCCTCTGAAAAGATCCCTGGCCACGGCAAAGGGAAAAAGAAATCCGTTTGTAACGGCTATCCATTTGCCGTTTTTTAAACCTCCGCCGGTCACTAAACAATGTATATGGGGATGCAAAAGAAGCGTTTTGGTCCAAGTGTGAAGACTTGCAATAATGCCCGGCTTTGCACCTAAATATTTTTCATCCCCGAGTAGCTCGAATATGGTATCGCGAGAACATTGGAATAATATATTTGTCAATAACCTGGCGTTCATTGTCCATAAAAAATTGAGTTCATGAGGTATCGTAAAGATTACGTGATAATGGTCACAGTTAAGTATGCGTGCCTTTTGCTTTTCAAGCCATTTCTGAACCTGAATATAAGCACATAACGGGCACATTCGATGCTTGCATGAATTGTAATGATTTCGCATAAAATCACATTTCGGACATGCCTGAATGTGGCCACCCATTATTGCAGTACGACAATTCATCAGGCACCATGCGGCGGTTCGAATATGCCCGGGAAGTAAATATTTTTCTTGATAAGCGGCATAGCCTAAAAGAAATATTGTTTGTATCGTTGCGCCGGTCATAAACAAATTGTATCAACAAGAATAATAAATTCAAGCAATATTTTAACTGGGGTATATACTTAACTCAAGTAACCTCA
>JAOZRY010001111.1 GCA_029939965.1 Bacteroidales bacterium
GTAAATATTCGGGTTGGTAATTTTTTTCAGATTTAAAAAAAAGTTCGGGACACGAACCAAATAATTTGATACAAGAAGAGCATGGTTGCTTCTTGTCAAAAAATATTACCGGAATACACCCCTGAAATCCATGCTCAAATCATAGGTTTGCCCATTGAACAATCTGGACAAATTTATATTTTAGAAAAAGAGAATTTGGAATTAAAATGGGCGGTGGGTTATTGGCGGGCCATGTATAATAAAGCCATTGTCCGAGAAAAGATACTGAAGCAAAAAAGTAAGGAACAGGAAGGCCAAATTAAGGATTTGCGGTACCGTGTATTTGGCAAAAAAAGCGAGAAAAAAAATTCCAGTAATGATGCAGGCCCAAAATCAAAGAACCCGGTTCCCAAACGTCCTCGCGGTCAGCAAGAAGGCAGTAAGGGGCATGGTCGTACAAAACATCCAGATCTTCCCGAAAAAAAAGAAGAAGTTAAATTGCCGGAAGTTCCGGTATGTCCTTGTTGCAATAAACCGTATCTACCTGATGAAAGCAAAGAAACGGAAATTATTGAAGTCGGAGTCAAGGCCTATACACGTAAAATCAGCCGTCAGTGTATGAAAAAAGGTTGTACATGCGAAGGTGTGCCAAAAACAATTACAGCGCCAATGCCTCCCAAGGTTCTCCCCAAAAGTCAATACGGGCGTTCAATATGGGAAGCAGTTTTGTTAACTAAATTTCACTACAGCCAGCCAACCAACCGCCTTCTAAATCAATATGCTGAGCTTGGTGTATCAATTTCGCCTGGAACCATTGCCGGAGGATTAAAGAGACTGAAAGAGTTGTTCAAACCTGTTTACGATGCACTCTACAAACATCAAATGACAGAGGATCGATTCCATAATGATGAAAGCGGTTGGAAAGTCTTTGAGCGTATTGAGGGTAAAATTGGCAATCGGTGGTGGTTATGGGTCAGCCGTTCTGTATCTGTTGTGTTTTTCCAGATTGCACCAGGACGTGGCGCAGACGTTCCTGTTGAATATTTTAAAAACATACTAAAGCAAAAAATAATTGTTATCTGTGACCGATACAGCGCCTACAAATCGTTGGCAAGGCAAATGCCATTTATCATCCTGGCTTTTTGTTGGGCTCATGTCCGTCGTGATTTTCTGGATGCAG
>JAOZRY010001112.1 GCA_029939965.1 Bacteroidales bacterium
CGCTGCGAATCCGCATCGTCGTGAAAACCGGTCGCAGCATTTCCATGACTTCCCTTGCTCGCGTTGCCGTGGGAAACAATCCCAGGCTCACCCGCTCGTCGATTCGCGTTTGGATATCTACGCAATACATGGCCTCTCCTGGGGTAATAATTGGGGCCGGCAGCCACACACTACCGGCCCCGTGGCTTGCGCCGAACCAAACCCGTCGAGGAGAAACCGGCGCAAGGCCGTGAGTGTTTTTCGTGATTTGACGGGTTTAGTTTTCATATTGGTATTGTTACGGCAAAAGGTTGTCCTGTCAAGTAAAAAAATAAAAATTTTTCATGAGTGCTACGCAAACAATGGTTTTGGTGTTTCTTCTATTCGTTTCTTAGCGATTTCAAAGTAGGTTTTATCAAGCTCTATTCCTATAAAATCCCTGTTTAGGCTCTTACAGGCGACGCCTGTTGTTCCTGAACCCATAGTAAAATCTAAAATTTTGTCCCCCTCGTTTGAATACGTTTGGATTAAGTCCTTTAGGAGTTCTAATGGTTTTTGTGTTGGATGGAATCCATCATAATCTTTTTTGAATTGGAGAATATTTGGTTTTATCTTTTTCCCTTCTGGAAGATTAAAAATGGGTTCATATTTCTTATTTATCACTTTCAATTCACCAAAGGACATATATCCTTCCATATCTTTTAGATGGTATCTTTCTGATAGCTCATTATAACTATTTTCTGTGCATAGTTTGAATTGTGTACTTTTTAGATAAAAAAAATGTTCTACCTTCCTGTGATTTAATTCCCAATTAATTTCTTTTAGACTTTTACCAATATATTTCATAACTCTTTCAGCATATACTCTTAGTGGATTTAAACCAAGAGTATCATACTTCTTTGAAAATACAATAACATCTTCATAATAATTTACTGGTGCAACTTTTGAAACAAGAGCATTGGCAAAATGGTCTTTAACCCAGACCATTCTATAACTAAAAGGTAGGTTGTTGTGTGCTTCTGTAATTAACTTAGAAGTGTATGGTTCTTGACCGAACAAAATTAAAATCCCATTTTCCCTTAATACTCTTTCACATTCTAAAAATACCCTTTCTGGTTGTAGAGCATTATCCCATGAAGTTTTATTACCTTTCCACCCATCTAACCCTGCATTATTCATA
>JAOZRY010001113.1 GCA_029939965.1 Bacteroidales bacterium
GTAAATGACGATGCGGGATATTTCATGCAATTGCGCCCCGACATCACCATCCTGGAAAACGGAGACTTTATCATAGCCTGGGAAGACAAGCGCAACGAAAACTGTTGGGACATTTATGGGCAGCAATATATGAGCGATGGAGCAACGATCGGGGATAATTTTAAGGTGAACGATGATGTTGGCATCACCAACCAGCAATGGCCGGCAATAGCTATTTCTGAAGGTGGGGAGTTTATTATTGCATGGGAGGATAACCGCAATGGCGACTGGGATATATATTTTCAGCGTTACACCTGCGATGGAACAGCAATTGGGGGCAATGTTAAAGTTGAAGATGAGATTATTAGCGAATTTCAAAATTCACCATCTGTTTCTTGCGATGTTGAAGGAAATTTTACAATTGCATGGTGCGATAAGCGTAATGGCGATTATGACATCTACGCTCAGCACTATTGGTTTGATGGTAACCCGATAGGGAATAATTTTCGTGTAAATACCGATATTGGAAATTCACATCAGTTCACTCCGTGCATATCTGCGGGGGCTGATGGTAATTTCATAATTAACTGGAAAGATTATCGCAATGAAAATGATGATATATACGGGCAACGCTATTGGAGTGGTAATAATAGTTTTGGTACTTACGGAAATAATTACTGTATAACTGATAACGATGATTTCAGGCAAAACCACCCAGCCGTGGCTCTGCATAACAATAGGATTTTTACTGCATGGCAGGATAACCAAAGCGAACAATTTGGTTTTGATATATGGGCAAGTATCCGTAATTGGGATTACTGGATTGGAATTGAGGAATCTTTTGATTATGCCACGGAATCAGGATTAATGTTACATCAAAATTATCCTAACTCATTTAATTCATCTACCAAAATAACCTATACCCTTGATGAACCAGGTTTTGTAACTCTAAATATTTACGACAGGCTTGGCAGAAAAACAATATCTCTAATAAATGAATTTCAAAACCCTAACAATTATTCTGTTGATGTTGTTGGCGAGAAACTCGAAAGCGGAATATATATTTATAAACTAAAAGTTGGAGATGTGTATTTTAATGTAAAAAAGATGATCGTGATGAAATAATGATTCTACTGCGAATTTAATGGAACATACAAAAATAATTCAATGCCTTAATG
>JAOZRY010001114.1 GCA_029939965.1 Bacteroidales bacterium
AGAACTTCAGCATACAGCGGTAATGTTCAAGAGTTCTCGGAAAAGTTCCGGAAGCTTTGAGATAAGTTAAAAAGTTTTGTACGTGTTTTTCCATTTATTTTTTACCATGAAGATTTTTACCACGAAAGACACAAAATACACGAAAGTTAAAACCGGGTCAGGTTCAAAATCCTAAAATAGTACTTAGGGGGTATAGTTTTCTCTGCAAAAGTTGCAAAAGTTCTGTAAATTGTTTATTCCCAGCCTTTTATGTTTAAAATAACTGTATTTTTACACTGTCCCGGTTTGCTCCGCTTTTAACATAAGACACTTAGTGTCAAAGATTTAAAAGGTGCGAAATTCGCACCTTTTGAAAGTGGCAAAAGTGTCCAGGTTTGTCCCGCTTTCTTTGTAAACTCTTTACAGCTAAAAAGATAAGTGCTGTTTTTTACAGTGTTCCACTTTGTCCCGCTTTTGGTGTAACTCCTTTATTTATCGATATTTATATCTTTTATTTTTAGCTGTCGTCTTAGTTGATCGGGTGTTGTAACTCCTTTCATTACATCGGGGTTTGTGATTGTTCCTGAGAGTCGGTAGAAGTATGTACCGCCGTGACCGGAGCGTTTAATGCTCAGATATTCAAGATCAGTAAGGGTGCGGAGTGTTCTTTTAAGCTGGTGATCCTGCAGCTTGGAAAATTCTCTTAATTCACGTCTTCTGAACCATAATTCACCGACTCTTATTCTCTGCTCTTTCGCTTTCTCCTCAACCATTTTTTTCAGCTGAAAAAATACTCCCAAAGTGTTTTTGGGTAAATCATGGTGAGAGCTTGTAAAGACTGTCAGAGCCAGATTATAAGCGGTCTCATAATCATCTAAATTTGCTTCTATGTACTCTTCGTTGTCGGTACTTTTCCGCTCTCTCTGATACTGATGAAGAAAGGCCACTGCTTCGATCAGGCATAGAAAGCGGTCATGATCTCGACGGTTACGCATCCAGTTTGAAGGGAATTTTATTTCATGAACGTAGGGAATAATCACTTTCACATTCTTTAAAAGTCTCTGTGCGTTCTGATGGAGGTTTGTAACATTCTGACGTTTCAGGTCCTGTTTCCATCCTGCCAGTGTCCGGATGTCACGTTGCTTTGCGAAGACTCTCAAAGTCTGTGCGCTTGACT
>JAOZRY010001115.1 GCA_029939965.1 Bacteroidales bacterium
ATAGGTTAGTTTTTTTTTTGATTACAGATGTATTGGATTTTTTATTGGGCATTAAGCAATATTCCATCCATCCAACTTATTGCCCAATGGCCGTTAAGGCAAACAAACTAATGGCCAGGCATTTCACATCCATTTTTTCATTTTAAAATACATTAACATAGAAACAGCCATTATCAACATAATTCCAAGAACAGTGATAAAAGCAAGGGGATTGTCCTGGATAGGGAGGTTTACATTCATTCCATAAAGCCCTGTAATAAACGAAAGGGGTAAAATAAATGATGAAATAAGTGTTAGCATTTTCATGATCTGGTTGGTACGGTTTGCCTGCAAAGAATCAAAGGTTTTTGACAGACCTTCGATGAGTTCGGCATAATCCTCAGTCATATCCCAAAGTTTTTGGTAATAGTCGAGTATGTTTCCCCAGTAATCTTCCATATTATCAGCATAGCCTTTAATATCACCACTCTCAAATTTGTGAAACAGGGGCAACTGAGGTTTGAATATGGTGTTCAACAAGATAATGTTTTTGCGGGTTACAGATATTCGCTCGATTGTTTTTTGTGTATGCTTATTAAAAAGATCGCTGTTAAGAAATTCCACATCGCTACCAACTTTCCTGATAAGCGAAAGTATTTCAGACATTGCTCTTTCGATGATATGATACAATAAAGCATCAGTTGTTCCAATTTCAAACTCCTCTTTCCTATTTTCCTGGTCAACGGCATTGTCAAAGAGGTCTTTTACAACCCAGGGAGTATTTTCGATGGTGATAATATAATCTTCTCCCCAGAAAATTTTAACTTCTTTGGTATTTAAAAATCGGTTGATCCTATCAAATTTCGGAAAGTGCAGGATGATGAAATAATAATCATCGTAGATGTCAACTTTTGGGCGTTGATTTAATTTGCTTCGGCAATCTTCAATGTCGAGGGGGTGGAAATAAAAATTGTCCTGTAAATACTGTAGTTCTTCTTCCTGTGGGTCGAATAAATGATGCCATTTTATGGTTCCTATTTTAATGGTCTTTAT
This sequence comes from Bacteroidales bacterium, assembly GCA_029939965.1. GTDB lineage: Bacteria > Bacteroidota > Bacteroidia > Bacteroidales > 4484-276 > SABY01. Next base: position 1,033 of record JAOZRY010001115.1, read on the forward strand.
CATGTTTCCTCCCTCTTTTATTAATTATATAAAAAAAATGTTTGTTTCTACATTCCTATTTTTTTTTGAGCCGCGAAGTTAACAAATTCCGCAATAGACAAGATGTACAAAACATTGGATGGC
>JAOZRY010001116.1 GCA_029939965.1 Bacteroidales bacterium
GTAATTCATAAATTGATCTATTAATAAAAACTTTTGAATTAATCAGGCTAAGATTCAAGATATTTTGTTCTGGAGCTTTTTTTTGAGCAAGCCCTTATCATCAATTTCGTGAGATTATTGATAGCCATTTGGATATTGAAATGTTGCACCGGGCATTAATGAAATTCGTTGATTTGTGATTTGTTACATGCGAATTATTATAATTTTAAACCCATTCTTAATGAAAAACATTCAGGAAAAAATTATCGCTGCTGCCGATCTAATCAGCAACTCAAATTACCTTGTAGCTTTTACCGGAGCCGGAATTTCAGTTGAAAGTGGCATTCCTTCATTCAGGGGCACCGAAGGGCTTTGGAGTAAATATAACCCCGAAGTGCTCGATCTCAACTTTTTTAATAAAAACCCGAAAGAATCCTGGGTTGTGATAAAGGAGATTTTTTATGATTTTTTTGGGAAAGCCAATCCCAATCCCGGACATTTTGGACTTTCGAGGCTCGAAGAACTTGGGATTTTAAAATGTGTGATAACTCAAAATATCGACAACCTTCATCAGGTTGCCGGAAGTAAAGTAGTTCATGAGTTTCATGGTAATTCTCAAGTACTGGTTTGCACAGATTGTGGCAAACGTTACACGATTCCCGAAGTCGATCTTGAACAACAACCACCTGAATGCATGGAATGTAGTGGCTTACTAAAACCAGATTTCATATTTTTTGGCGAATCCATACCCATGGATGCTTATCAGGCTTCGCTTGCCGCTGCCGAAAAAGCAGATGTATTTATTATAATTGGCTCAACAGGTGAGGTGATGCCTGCCAACCAAATTCCTGAAATTGCCAAACAAAATGGGGCTAAGATTATCGAAATAAATCCATCCCCATCAAATTATACTCATCATCTCACCGATATTTTCCTGGATGGCAAGGCTGGTGATGTGATGGCGTTATTGATGGAAAAGATTGAAAAATAAGGTATTGCTTTTCCGGAAAACGCCGATATCTGTTCAGAAATTTCGGAACAGATATCGGCGTTTTCTGGCGCACACTAATTAGTGTGCGTCCATAAAGTCAGTGTCTGATCTATAATGTTATCTAACGAGCCTTGCGAAGTGCTGAATAACAATAAGTTTACTTTTGTAAATGTTTGTTTTCGGCA
>JAOZRY010000395.1 GCA_029939965.1 Bacteroidales bacterium
CAAAAATATCAGCCGCCACTTCAGCAAGCTACCACTCCAATCCCTGCCGCAGGCATTCTCCGCTGGATGATCGATTTTAAATTAATTACAATATCCAAAACCGTGTATTCATGCCTTTTTGCAATTTCTTTATTGTTGATTACCAAGATATTATGAAACCCAAATTAAAAGGATATTAATAAGTAAGTACTGCTTTGGCATAAGCCTTCTCAAAGGCATCCATATCCAGATTGTGAGGAATGTTATTTTCGTTGCAATAGTTTACGAGGTGGCGGGTATTTAAATTACCAACCAGTTCGTAACCGGCCATCGGGCAACCACCCTGCCCACCCAATACACCATCAAATCGCCGGCATCCTGCCCCGAAAGCTGCATCCAGTTTCTCGCGCCAGTTATGCTCCGGCGTGTGAAGGTGAAGCCCCACATCTGCACAAGGCACTTCATTGTAAATGGCCTTTAGTACTTCACCCACCAACTTTCCATCTGCAACACCCGTAATATCAGAAAGTGCAATAATTTCGATTCCATTATTACAAAAATATCCTGCCCATTTTGCAACCAACTCAGCACTCCAGGCATCACCGTAAGGATTGCCAAATGCCATTGAAATATATACCAGCAGTTTTTTGTTTTTGTGCACGCAAATGTTTTGCAAATCTTCCACTGTTTGCTTCGCTTTATTTAAATTGCTGTTTAAGTTTAGTTTTAAAAAAGTTTCTGAAAACGAAAACGGATAGCCTAAATAGGTAATTTCATCAAAACCAGATGCCAGCTCACCACCTTTTTTATTTCCAACTATGGCCATTAGCTTGGAAGCTGTGGAGGTTATATCAAGTTTTTTAATCACTTCGGCTGTATCGTGTAGCTGGGGAATGGCCTTTGGCGAAACAAAACTCCCAAAATCCACAATATCAAAACCCACCTTTAAAATGGCATTTATCAAGTCAGCTTTTTTTTGTGTTGGAATAAAAGTTTTTATTCCCTGCATGGCATCGCGGGGAGCTTCGGTTATTTTAATGTCATTTTTCTTTTGGTTCGCCATAATTTTAAAAATTTCATGTTTCTTACACAAATTTCACGGCAGCAATCAAACTACGTGCTGCAATATTAAGATAGTTGTTGAACTTGATAAAAACTTTCATCTGGTTTAACGTCATCCAAATATAGCTTTCAGGCACATCGTTCGGAAATTCATCGCCAACCTCAATAATCATATTCTTGTTTTGTTCCTTAAAAAACCGACCACCTTCTTCGCTCTGATACGTCGAATACCAAATTTGCTCCGGTTTTGCATTAAGTACTTCCGAGAGAAACATTACATCGTATTCGTTATACCCCTTCCGGTAATTTCCGGTTAAGCATTGCACTGTGGGTGCTAATTCGATGATGTCGAAATTCCCTGCTTCAAGTTTAGCCTGCACCAAAAAATGATATATACCACCGATCTTTTTAATAATAAAAGCAATGATACCTTCCTGGGCGGATTGTATCAATGGCTGATCCCACGATTGCACTTCACGATTACCTATCTCTACATTCATGCCAACTACCGAAAAGTATTTTTTACTTTCATGGTAAATATCCTCTTCATCAATTATCCAGTTACTCACATTCTTCAATGGAATGTGTTCGACTTCCAATTCAAAAAACGACTTTTTTTGAGTGATCCATGAAATAATTTCATCCATATTAAAAAGATGCCTGTCGCGCTCAAGCATCGAAAGCAAGTATCCAGTTTCTCGTTTTTTGGTTTCTGATGTAAAATTCAATGTATCGTAAAAATCGAGCACATCGCGTGGATATTCTCCAAATGGTATCCCCGAAATTACGGTTCGCGAATCCATATTCACCAGATTGTCATATTGCAGGAATAGTTTAATTTGCCCCAGTGTAAGCCAACAAAAATTATTTTGTATTTCGATATCTTCTTTTTCACCTATCTCAACAATTACATTTCGGTTGCGTTTTTTAAGAAACCGGGCTCCCTGCTCCGATTGTAGCTGGTCTAAGAGGTATGTTACTTTTTTCTCGCCGTTAAAGTATTCAAGATAAAGTGGCCGTTTGCCCTTATGCACCTGCGAATAGTTACTTCTTGTGGCTTGCAGAGTTGGCGACAATTGCACAACATTCAAATTACCTGGTTCTATTTTGGCCTGCATCAGGAAATACAGAATACCGTTTATTTTTTTTGTAATAATACCTAAAAACCCAACCTCAGGTTGATTGATGATGGGCTGTTCCCATTCAGGAACATTCCCCCAATTGGTTTTTACACGAATTCCTTCGATGGAGAAAAACTTCCCGGAATCATGAATCAGGTTATGAGAATTACTATCAAAATGCCAGAGGCGTAATTTATTAAATGGAACTTTGCTGATATTAACATGAACATTATTATTCATCTCTTTCATCCATTCAACAAATTGATTTGAAGGCATGAAAGGATTTTCGAGAGTAAGGGCAGATTTAAGAAATTCGATATTTTTTTTTGCAGTTTCCATGAGCATATTTCTAATATGATTGCAGGCAAAGTTAATGGAATTATCAAAGATAGCTCTCCAATAGAATTATTAGCCTAATAAATCACCATTCTTTCATTGCGAATGCAAATAAATGCTATTTTTGTGCATTGTAAATGCATATATTATGAAAAAAGAAAGATTAGAGGAAGTAGTCCTGGATCAATATGAGAATTTAAAAAACAAGAAAACCGGCTTTGACCGGAATGTTGACTCAAACAAATTGATTACCACAACCCTGATAACTGTTATATCGGGGATACGGCGGTGTGGGAAAACTACCTTGTTTTACCAGCTTATGCAACATTTCGATAATTTTTACTTTTTAAATTTTGATGATGACCGCCTGGTTGGCTTCGAAATTACCGACTTTCAGGAATTAATGATCTTGTTTAAAAAGCAGTATAAATCCCAAACAGTTTTTTTTGATGAAATTCAAAATATTAAAGGTTGGGAACATTTTATCAGGCGGCTATACGATGAAGGATATAAAATTTTTATTACGGGAAGTAATGCAAAACTATTGAGCTCGGAACTGGCAACCCACTTAACAGGAAGGTACTTACAGGTTGAACTGTTCCCGTTTTCGTTTCAGGAAATAGTAAATGCAAATAAATTGGAGTATTCCAAACTTACTACCGATAACAAAGCCGCTATATTAAAGCATTTCGACCGTTACCTGCTAACCGGTGGTTTCCCCGAATGGATACTTCTTCAGGATAATGAATATTTAAAACGGATATACAACGACATCCTTTACAAAGACCTGATTGTTCGATTTGGCATTAAAAACGTAAAAGCGTTTAAAGAATTATCACAGTTTTTGATGACCAATTTTTGCTCTGAACTGAGTTATAATTCCCTTAAAACTATTTTAAACTTTAAAAGCGTCAATTCAGTTAAAGACTATATATCATACCTCGAAGAAAGTTATTTGTTTTTTGAAATTTACAAATATGATTTTTCACTTAAAAAACAATTTATTTCAAACAAGAAAATATATTCAATTGATAATGGGCTACGCAACCAGATAGCTTTCAGGTTTAGTGAGGACAGCGGAAAACTACTGGAGAACATTGTTTTCCTGGAACTGAAACGAAGAGGGGTTGAATTATACTATTATAAAACAAAAAACAGAAAAGAGGTTGATTTTATATTTTATCAGGATGGCTATTTCCAATTGTACCAGGTATCATATTCGATAAAGGATATTAAAACAAGACAACGTGAAATAAACGCACTAATTGAGACCAATGGTGAATTGCCAAAATGTAGGAATTATATCATCACAAACACAGAGGAGGGTATAATTGCAGAGAAAAACATTAAAATTGAGGTTCTCCCATTTTGGAAATGGGGGCTTGGGGTTATTACATAGGGGCTGCTGAAAAACCAACATATTGCTTTTATCAATCCAATACTATTCGCTTTTCCCTTTTCAATTTTTAATGCAAGCCTTACCGTAAACTCTATTGTCGTAATGCCAGCATCGTTTATTATATATTGCGTAGCCCCGTGCTTTAGCGCGGGGTTAAATAATATTTGCCCCTGCCTCTCCTCTC
>JAOZRY010001117.1 GCA_029939965.1 Bacteroidales bacterium
TATTTTTCCGGCATTCGAAATAAGCCGCGAAGAGTTCTTCGGTTAAATCGGCAGGAGGAGAAAAATCGAACAGGTTGTATTGCATGGGAATTTATTTTGTAAAACCTCTGAATTCGATTAAATAAGGTAATAAGGTTGATTTTTCAATAAGTGATTAATATTTGTACTAAGGTTTAAAACCAGAAAGAAAATAAGGTTTTTATTGTCTTTTCAGAAGAATACTCTACAAATATTAAACATTATCCATTTCCCCAACCATAACACAAAATCAACATGAAATATCAAAAAAACATTATCTTTTTCCTCAACCTTCGTAGAAATGAGATGCCCCCCCCTTGACAACAATAACCTTATCTTGTTTTTACAACCTTTGTAGAAATGCAGCAATATATGGACATTCAAACCTTATTACCTTATTTTTGGGTTGATGTAGAAAAAGAAGGCCCCGCCGCGGCGGGGCCTAAGGTTAAATCCCTTAAACAACGAACGCTAAACCCATAACCCTTAGTATTGTTGTTGCGGTTTGCATCGTCGTTATTGTAGTTCAGGTTGCGGTTCCAGGCGTTTGTTGTTGAGTTCTCCGTAGAACTCCAAAAGTAGCCGTTGTTGCCAAGGTTGTTGAACGAACCATTGGTGTTGCGGTTGCCGCCCGGAAGGCCTGACGTAAAAGTAACCACTGATTATTTTAGCTGCCAAATACCATTTTGCTAATGGCTTAATGGCCTTTACATTGGCAGCGGGTTACCGGATTTAACTGGCACGCCCCTGCATGCCGTAACATGGCAGGGCTCTGGCCGGAATATTATTTTCGCATAGCTTTTTGCCATCCTGTTAATTGTTTCGATACATCTTCTACTTTTTTGTTTACATGTACAAAATTTTTTAAGCTTATCTGGTGCATATCTTTCATTAGCCTTATAAAAAGCCTGATAACCTCAATGCTTTCGCGGGCTTCCTGCAAAACCTGTTCTTTGTCTTTGCGGCTGTTTGCCCTAAATATTAGGGTTAGCAAATCAACGGTCTGTTTTTTTAAACTTTCGCCAACCGTTCACCCCGTTAAATAGCTTTGATAAATCGAAGATTAATTAAACGGGGTATATTTGTACTCTCGGCTAAAACTCTTTACAAACCGGAATATCTCCAATAACAAATC
>JAOZRY010000396.1 GCA_029939965.1 Bacteroidales bacterium
TACATCCTCTAACAGTTTACATTGCTCATACCAAAAAGCAGTACTTTTGTTTTTTCCGCAAAACGGAGTTAACGAAATGAATATTAATACTAAACGAAAATCGAACGAACTAAACTTTTATCAGGTCATTATTTTTAGAATGATGCTCGCTTTGTTTTTGTTTTGGCTTAGCAGGTTATTATTTTATGTATTCAACACAGGCTACTTCTATCATCTCGATTTTGCCGAAGTTTTAAGTATTTTGTTTTTTGGCCTGCGTTTCGATCTCTCTGCCATCATCATGATTAATGCTCCTTTTCTTCTGATGATGATTGTTCCGATACCAATAAGAAGAAACAAAATATGGCGGGGAGTAGCTGATACCTTTTATTTTGCCGGGAATATTTTTGGGTTGATGGCAAATTTTACTGACATCGTCTATTTTAGGTTTACCCAAAAACGCATGACCGGCGACATTTTTAAATATGCCACCGATGATGTTGATTTGTTTGGCTTAATGCCACAGTTTATCCACGATTATTGGCTCTATCAAATAGCATTTCTAATCTTTGTCGCTATATTAGTAATTTTTGTACGTATGCTCAAGTATGAGCCGAGGAAAAGGCAGCTATATAAAATCACTAATTTCGGATACCAGTTTGCTGCCTTTTTGCTGGCAAGTGCAGTAATAATTATTGGCATCAGGGGAGGGTTTCAGTTGAAACCCATAAATATTATTACAGCCGGAAAAGTTTCGGAAGCTAAAAATGCAGCGTTGGTTCTCAACACACCCTTCACCATTATTAAAACAATGAACATGAAGGCGCTGCAACACAAGTCGTATTTTTCTAAAACAGAGTGTGAAGCTATTTTCTCACCGGTTTTTAATACCGAAAAAATACTTTCCGACACTTTGCCTTTTCGGCCTAAGAATATTGTTATCATAATTATCGAAAGTTTGTCGAACGAGCATATTGGGGCTTTCAACTCGCAAAGGAAAGGGTATTCGGGATTTACACCATTTCTCGATTCGTTGATGCAACATGCTGTGGTTTTTAAAGGTTTTGCTAATGGCAAACAATCCATCGAAGGCATTCCATCAATACTTGCATCACTACCCGGCCTTATGGATCGGCCTTATATTAATTCGGCTTATGCCGGAGCAAAAATAAATAGCCTGGCAAGTTTGCTCAAAACCAAAGGATATACAACCGCATTTTACCATGGCGGAACAAACGGCACAATGGATTTTGATGGATTTGCCGATATAGCCGGTTTTGGTAATTATTATGGCCGGACAGAATATAACAACGATAACGACTTTGATGGAAACTGGGGGATTTTTGACGAACCCTATTTTCAGTATTTCGCGCAACAATTAAATAAAACACCTCAACCATTTTTTACAACAATTTTCTCGCTCTCTTCGCATCATCCCTACACCATACCCAACAAACATAAAGGTAGATTTGCTGAGGGGAATCTTGAAATCCAGAAAACTATAGAGTACGCCGATTATTCGTTGGGGAAATTTTTTGAAACGGTTTCTGCCTTTCGTTGGTTTAGCGAAACCATTTTTATTATTACTGCCGATCATACCTCCGAAGCATATTTTAACGAATACAAAACAAAGGTTGGGATGTACCAGATTCCTATTATTTTTTATGCGCCAGGAATGGAAATAAAATCTCCAAAAAACAAAACGGCATCGCAAGCCGACATTATGCCGAGCATACTTGGCCTGATTGGCTATGAAAACCCATATATTGCTTTTGGAGAAAACTTATTTTCCGACAATAATAATTCTTTCGCCGTAAATTATTTGAATGGTGTTTATCAGATTTTACAACAAAATTATGTACTCCAATTTAATGGCAATCAAAACCTGGCGTTGTATAACTTTGAAAAAGACCCGTTACTGGAAAACAATTTGATAAACGAACTGCCACAAAAGACTTTGGATATGCAAAAAAATCTGAAAGCATATATACAGCAATACAATAATCGAATGATCGAAAACCGATTAATAATTAGTCCATGAATACAACCGAAAATAAAATAAAGGTTCTTTTTATTATAAATCCGTTTTCGGGAGTTGACCGGCAAAAAGCTATGGAGCAGCACATTGCCAAAAACCTTGATCATAATAAGTTTGAACACACAATTTCATATACCGAAGCACCTCAACACGCCACACAACTCTGCACCAATGCCATTGCCAATGGTTACGATTTGATTGTTGCCGTGGGAGGCGATGGAACTGTAAATGAGGTTGCAAAACCTCTTGTCGGTAAAAATATTCCGCTGGGTATTATCCCGTCAGGTTCGGGAAACGGACTGGCACACCACCTCAAAATTCCGGTTGAACCACAAAAAGCCATTCACATACTCAATGCATTTACATCAAAAAAAATAGATACTGCTGAAATTAACAACAGGTTTTTTCTGAGTATTGCCGGTGTGGGTTTTGATGCTTTTGTTGCAAAAAAATTCGCCAATCAGAAAAAAAGAGGGTTTTTAAAATATGCCGAAATAGCAATAGGTGAGTATTATAAATATGAGCCGGAAGACTATACCATAATGGTTGATGGAAAAAAAGTTGAACGAAAAGCACTGTTTATAAGCTTTGCGAATTCTGACCAGTTTGGTTACAATACCTCCATTTCGCCACATGCCAAAATTGATGACGGCTTAATCGACATCTGTATAATGAAAAAGGTTCCTTTGTGGAAAACCGGTTTTCTTGCTCCCTTACTATTCATGAAAAAGATTGACAAATCTCCTTATGTAGAAATTATCCGCGCCAGCGAAGTGGAAATTATACAGAAGAATAAACGGATTAACCTTGATGGGGAATCGATAAAAATGAGTGAAAATTTACATATAAAAGTTTTGCCACGGTCGTTGGTGGTAATAGTTCCATAAAGTATAATCCGGTTCATTTATGCGCAAAAATGATAACTATTAAAAATGCCAACACATAAAGTATGAGTTTCCCAGCCCGTTCCATTGCTGTAAAATATATACTTTTTGCCGTTACAAAAACCACCGCACAATAGCACATTTTCAATTCGCACCAGCCAACGCTAAGACCAAAAATTGCAAAAGAGGTATTTTTCTTACCATGTTCATAAATAGCTGATAAAATTATTTTTGACCTAAATAAATTTGTCTAATTTTGTCAAATTAAAAATAGTCTAATGCAAACATTTGGAGAAATAATAAAAACTGCACGGGGAGAAAAGAGGCTTTTCCTGAGACAAGTCGCTGCAAATCTCGACATCGACCAAGCTTTAGTTAGTAAGTTTGAAAAAGGAGACAGAAAACCATCGAAAGAGCAAGTTGAAAAATTTGCTGACTTTTTCGGACTAAATAAAGATGAATTAATAATTGCCTGGAAAAGCGATTTAGTATTTAACGTTTTGAAAGATGAACGATTATCAAATCAAATTCTTGAAGTAGCTGAGCGAAAAATAAAGTATGCAAAAACAAATTTAAGCCAATAATGTATGAGCGAAACTTTAACAATATGTAAGCCCGATATAAAAACTTCAAGAACCGGATTTCAAATAAAATTTGATTTTCCTAAAAATGATATTCCATCATTAAATATAAAGAAAAACGAAAATATTAAAGTACTGTCTTTGTTCAGTGGATGCGGCGGATTAGATTTAGGCATACTTGGTGGGTTTAAATTTAAAGGTAAAAATTACCCAAAAAATAAATTTTCAATTGCTTTTTCAAACGATATTGACAAGGCTGCTATAAAAGTGTACAACAAAAATCTCAACTATTTTAAATATACTATTACGGAAAAGGATATTGCTTTACTTGACCATAAGGAAATACCTGAATTTGATTTTTTAATTGGGGGTTTTCCCTGCCAACCTTTTTCGAGTGCGGGTTTAAGAAAAGGAATAACAGATGATAGAGGAACACTTTTTGAAAATGCTATTGAGATGTTTCAAATTTCAATTAACAAAGGAAAAAAACCTATAGGTTTCATGTTTGAAAATGTTCGTGGAATTATGTCATCAAAAATGCCTGATGGAACAACTGTTCCTGATGAAATAGTTAAACGAATGGA
>JAOZRY010000397.1 GCA_029939965.1 Bacteroidales bacterium
TAAGCCGTACGTGGGCTTCCTTCGTCAGCCTACGCCGGCCAACAAAAATATCAGTCGCCACTTGCGACAATCTACCACTCCAATCCCTGCCGCTCGGCACTTCGAGGCAACGAGTATATAATCAATTACCCTAACCTCGACAAGCCAAAAAAAATTAAACAAGATTTCAGGATTAACAGGATATAAAATTGCTAAAGCAATTTTTCCTCTTCAAAAATATCCCCGATTTTCGGGGAATATTATTAATAAAACCTAACCTCAGACTTCGTCAGTTTCGCTTAATCAAGGCGCAGACTGATTTTTATTCCACAGTTTACTTTCTGTAAATGAGGAAATAAAAATTTGACTGCAACGCAGAATAAGTAGAGACTGATGAAGTCTGAACCTGAACGACTCGGAAAAAAGATTTAATGAGATTGGTTGACAATCATTTCAATCTTATTCAAATTGACAACAATGTAATCTGCGCCAAAAAATCGTAATGTGAACCTTCGAAAACCATTTTGCAAACAAAGCCATGTTTTATAGCAAAAGTTTTTAAAAGATCGAAGTCGATAAAAAGCCAATCGAATGGCTCGGTTTTCTGATTATCATACCCAAATTGATAATTTACTTCTCCATAATAATTCGCATTTAAGTCTATCATAACTGATCCGTCTTCCTCCTCAAACATGTACATAATATCAGAAGAATCCAGTAATACCTGACCTCCGGGAGCGAGTATTTCTTTCAATTTTATAAAAAAAACATCCAGCCTTTGCAGTGTACCACAAATTCCAATGCCATTCATCAGCATAAGAATAGTGTTAAATTTTTGATTTTTAATGGTGAAAAAATCTTGTAGTTGCACCTTTTTTACACCGAGGGTTTTCATAACAGAAATAGCTCCGTTAGAAATATCAATAGCCGTAACACCAATATTATTTTTTTGTAAAACCAGCGAATGACATCCGGCAGCCGCACCTACATCCAATACTTCCCCCGAACAAAGCTCCAGTGCCTTTTGCTCAATTTCCGGCATATCTTCCCATTTTCTAAAAAAATATCCAACAGGTATTTCGTCAGGTTCTGCAATATCGGAAAAAACCATTAATTTATTATTTTCCTCCCCGGCTAAGTAATCTACTAATGCTTTTCCGATGAGGTCGGTTTCTGAGATTTTGTAAGTCATGTTATGTTTTGGTTTTTCCACAGCAAATTGAATTTTCGTACTTTCGCCGCCAAAAATACAATCAAAAACTTTTGTAATTCAAATGTTATGGTAACCAAAGAATTAATCGATCCGAAAAGTATTGTAGTTGTTGGTGGCTCCAACGATATTACCAAGCCGGGAGGCAAAATCCTAAAGAACCTTATCGACAATAATTTTAAGGGCAAACTTTATGTTTCCAACCCTAAAGAAACAGAAGTTCAGGGAATTAAATCATATCGAAAACTAAATGAATTACCACAGGTTGATTTAGCAATTCTGGCCATTGCCGCCAAATATTCGTTACAAACCATCGAAGAACTTGCATATATAAAAGGCACCAAAGCTTTTGTTATTATTTCGGCAGGTTTTAGCGAGGAGAGCGAGGAAGGAAAAATTTTGGAGCAAAAAATTGTGGAAGTAATTAATTCGGTTAACGGCTCATTAATTGGCCCAAATTGTATTGGCGTACTTACCCCAAACCATGCCAGTGTATTTACCGAACCCATTCCCAAACTCAACCCCAAAGGCATCGACTTTATCAGTGGCTCGGGAGCTACAGCGGTTTTTATTATGGAATCGGCCGTACCCAAAGGCCTCACCTTTAATAGTGTTTTTTCGGTAGGCAACAGCGCACAAATGGGTGTGGAAGAAGTGCTTGCCTATCTCGACGAAACTTATGATCCTGAAACAAGTTCACAGGTCAAACTTTTGTACATCGAAACAATTAATAAACCACAAAAACTGCTTAAACATGCTGCATCACTCATCCGAAAAGGGTGCAGAATTGCAGCTATCAAAGCTGGCTCATCAGATGCCGGTAGCCGTGCTGCATCATCGCACACAGGAGCCTTGGCCAGTTCCGATGTAGCTGTGGATGCACTTTTCGGCAAAGCCGGTATTGTGCGCTGTTATGGCCGCGAAGACCTTATTGCGGTTGCTTCGGTTTTTATGCACCCTCCGTTGAAAGGTGAAAATATTGCCATTATTACGCATGCAGGCGGGCCGGCAGTTATGCTCACCGATGCACTTTCTCATGGTGGCCTTAAAGTACCGCACATTAGCGGAAATAATGCAAATGCGCTCTCAGAAAAACTTTTTCCGGGTTCATCGGTAGCAAACCCTATCGATTTCCTGGCCACCGGTACAGCCGAACAGCTTGGTACTATCATTGATTTTGTAGATAAAAAATTTGATGAAATTGATGGTATGGTAGTAATTTTTGGCACACCAGGATTGATAAAAGTTTTTGATGCCTACAACGTATTGGATGGAAAAATGAAAACCTGCCGAAAGCCCATCTATCCGGTTCTACCTTCAATACTTACTGCAAAAGAAGAAGTTTCCGATTTTCTTTTGAAAGGAAATGTTAATTTTCCTGATGAAGCTATTCTCGGCGATGCCTTGTGTAAAGTATATAGTACCGAACAACCCGCACCTGAAAAAATTATTTTACCCAAAATTGATGAAGATAAGATCAGGGAAATTATTAATGGTAGTAAAAATGGCTACCTGCAGCCAAAAAATGTGATGGCGTTGCTCGATGCTGCCGACATACCACGGGCAGGAGAAGCAATTGCAGATCGTGTTGAGGATGCTATTATTGAAGCTGCCAATCTCAAATTTCCTGTGGTTATGAAAGTTGTTGGCCCGGTACACAAATCTGATGTTGGCGGTGTGGTTTTGAATGTAAAAACCCCGGATCAGGTAAAAAATGAGTTCGAGAGAATGATTAAAATTCCTGATACCCATGCCGTACTTATTCAGCCCATGCTTTCGGGAACAGAGCTTTTTGCAGGTGCAAAATTTGAACCCAAATTCGGGCATTTGATTTTGTGTGGAATGGGTGGGATTTTTATTGAGGTTCTGAAAGATGTAACCGCATACCTGGCACCGCTTACATTGGATGAGGCTATAAAAATGATTAGAGGTTTGAAAAGCTATAAAATAATCGAGGGTGTTCGTGGCCAGAAAGGCATTAATGAAAAAATGTTTGCTGAGATTGTGGTTCGCCTTTCGGCACTGGTAACTATAGCTCCCGAAATTATAGAACTCGACTTGAACCCATTACTGGGGAACAATGAAAGAGTTGTTGCCGTTGATGCACGAATAAGGATTGAGAAATAATCTTTTTATTATATTGATGAAAACCCTGTTTCTCTCTGATAGCTAATCAGAATGGAACAGGGTTTTTTATTTGTCAACTATCTTCCGTAATAAGTCAGGCAGTTTTTTTGACATTAAAATGTCTTTGGGCTTTTTTTTTCTGATTATTTGCAATCTTATTACAAACATTGCAGTCCAAACTCAGCTTATCATATTTATCACAATTGAGCATTTGATCGGTCGTATTGTTGATGTCCTCAGCAAGAATAGACTTTTCGATAGGACGAACTGAATTACTGATACCACTCTTTTTAGAAAGAAGTACCACTTTGTACTTTATAAATGCCGGGCAACTGATAGTAGTATTATTCAAATCCTGTTTCATGTATGTACGAGTTTTGTTAGTATATTGATCAATCAGTCAGGCGGCAAATCTAATTCAAGTAAATAGCATAATGCATGAAATCAAAGTTTATTAATGTTAATTAAAACACTATTGCATTGTAAATAATGTAATATCAATAAGATACGGAACATAAAAAGTAATTAACAATGAGCCAAAATATTAAAAAAGAAAACAAGTGTGTTGGGGGAAAGACTGAAAAAAATTGATTTTTGAATACCGAAGGGGAGAAAGAAGAAGGGGAAACAAATATCCCCGATGCGATTTGTTTCGAAACAGGGGCTATCCGCATAAAGTTGGACTCTACTAATTATCAATTCATTATAAATTAGCCTCCTGTACTTGCGCATAGTCTCTTAATTTGCAA
>JAOZRY010001118.1 GCA_029939965.1 Bacteroidales bacterium
GGGTTCATCACCTTCCCCGGCAAAAAAATTAATTACAGAAACACAACCCTTTACCGGCTTTCCTTTTTTATGAGTATGAATATCAATAAACGGTGTATTCATCAAAATACCTCGAATCTAAAAAACTCACCATCATCATATTCTTTTTCACCAAACCACCAGCCTGCATTTCCCTTTTTTGGAATCATTACTCCTTTTCTTAAATCTTCCTTCAAAATATTACAACCAAAAGTATGGTATTTAAAATCTTTTGTGTCGCCCGGATTTCCCCATCTTTTAAAAAAAACCTCTTTGAGCGACCCATCATCACCAAGAATAAAGTGCAAAGGTTGATCTTCGCGATGGATTGTCCAGGTAGCAGTAATTTCATTCTCCGAAACAACACCCCAGTTTATTTTTGGATCAATGAGCAAATGCGGAGCAAAAACACTCTCCATTTTTGCCCGTCCTTCTGCCGATCTCGAAACATCCTCACCATCAGCTTTCATCACCCCGAACAAATTAAAAAGTGTCCAGTTCATGGCTCCGGTATCATTCATAAAATAATCAAAACCCTTTACGGGCAATACACCCATATTTACTTTTGCCTTCCACAAAAAACCTTTATACGGATTTGCATATAATGTTGATTTAAAATTAGACCAGTTTACCAATTTTATTATCCCTTTCAATCGCACCTCTACATAATTGTCGCCGGGTATTCCGTTGGGTAAGTGATATCGCAGGTAACGACTCACAGGTTCAGGGTACGATTTTAATAATTCCTGCTTGTCAAAATTATTAGTATCAGGCAATTTAATTTCTGAAATTATTTGGTTCAAATTCATTTTTGCGATGATTAAAACATTTTTACAAGAATACAAAACCTTTACACACTCTGGATAAATGCATGCACAATTATTATTGTTTGTATGGTTAAAGTTGCATCAAAACATAAACAGGATTTCATTCCAACAAAACAGCATCTTTCAAAAAGAGCAATAAAAACGTTTCCCGGTTAAAATATGTACTTATCCCAAACAAGCCCGAAAAGAAACTAATTGAAGCATAAATTATTTCTCATTCTGAGGATGTTTGTTTTTGGGCGGCTGCGGGCTTTCCGTTTGTAGTTGTCTCATGCCGGCTGGTTTTTTGTAGGTGGTGCGGGG
>JAOZRY010000398.1 GCA_029939965.1 Bacteroidales bacterium
AATCCTTTTGTTTTGTTCTCCAGAAAAAATCAAGTGCTCCAAAAGCATAACTCATGGTTTCGGCAACGTGATGACAAACATAGTTGGTGTTAATCAACTTATAAATAATTTGATGGTTGTAGCTGTAAACACTCTTATCGTAAAAAAATATGTCTTTTGTATGAGAGCTAATTTTATTCCTGTCGCATTTGTCGCCCATGCTGCCACAATAATTGTTTCCGATATAAATATATTCAATCGAAATACTTGTATCGGCAAGCGAATGTTCGGCCTGCCTATGATTGCCATGGGTTTTGATGGTTAAAAAAATGGGGGTAATCAATTTTTTTACTGAATCGCCAAAGGCTCCTTTACCAAACGAATTAATTTGAAATGACAGGATTTGGTATGTGTTTTAGTTAATTTCGATAACATGTGCATATCCGTCGCGTCAGTAAACCCTGTTAGATAAATCAAGAATATCGTTGGAAAATATACTGTTGGTAAACGCATCGAATGTTTGTTCATCAATTGGTTTGTTTCCAAAATTCTTAGTCGCCTTATTAATTTCATGCTGAAATATTGTGAATTTTTTTACTAACATAATATTGCGTTTTTATTGTTAAAAAAGTATAATCCATTATTACACATCTCAACCGTTAGACAAATATTTACAATTGCAGAGAATCTATCAACAAAGCAAAGATAAAAATTTATCGGGCTAATGAAATTACAGCAGCTTCCTTAAATTCCGGATTTAATGATTTTGTCATTTTGGGGTCTGATCATCTTATTTCTATAAATATCTCGCGGTTTTCCTGTTGAATTAGTTTTACAGGAAGACAATAAGAACTTATTAATTAAAATCAACATCAGCACATCAAAATAATATTTAGCCGGATTTTTGGTTTAGCCTTATTGTCAAAAGGCTATTTTTGCACACAATAAAATTTTTAATATTATTATTCAATTTAAATAAAACAAATAAACATGAACACAGATTTGAGAAGTTTAAAACCGGAAGCCATTTGGAGACATTTTGAAACACTAACAAAAATCCCGAGGCCTTCAACAAAAGAGGAACGCGTAATACAAGTAGTGAAAGAGTTTGGCGAAAACTTAGGTTTGGAAACCATTGTTGATGCCGTAGGCAATGTTATTATTAAAAAACCTGCCACACCTGGCATGGAAGACCGAATGGGGGTTATACTTCAGGGACACCTTGATATGGTTCCTCAGGCCAACAGTGATAAAGATTTTAATTTCGAAACTGACCCAATCGAAGCTTATATTGATGGTGAGTGGGTAACGGCTAATGGTACCACGCTTGGTGCTGACAATGGCATGGGCGTTGCCGCAGCCATGGCCGTACTCGAAGCCAAAGATCTTGTACATGGAGCGATCGAAGCCCTTTTTACTATAGATGAAGAAACCGGAATGACTGGTGCTTTTGGACTAAAACCCGGTCTTCTGGATGGTGATATACTTCTCAATTTGGATTCGGAAGACGAAGGTGAGCTATACATTGGTTGTGCCGGTGGTATTAATGCCAATTCAAAAATTGAATACATTGAAGTTGCTGCTCCCGAAAATGTTGTTTCGTACAAAATTATTGTTTCAGGATTAAAGGGTGGCCATTCAGGTATCGACATTCCTTTGTACCGTGGTAATGCCAACAAAATTTTATTCCGTCTTATGCGCAAAGCTTCAAATGATTTTGGGTTGAGAATCTCCAAAATGGAAGGTGGTAGTTTGCGCAACGCAATTCCGCGCGAAGCACATGCTTTTGTTACGGTAAGTAAAGCTAACGAAGATGGATTCCTGAAATTTGTAAAAGAGCTTGAGGCAACCGTAAAAAGTGAATACAAATCCGTTGACCCTCAACTGGAAATTATTGCTGAACCAACAGGTGCTATTGAGAAGGTGATGGAAGAAAAGTTGCAAAATACTTTTATAGATGCAATTATTGCCTGCCCCAATGGTGTGATTAGAATGAGCAACGACATGGAAGGACTCGTTGAAACCTCGACCAACCTTGCTGTGGTTACTGTTAAAAATGGCAATGCTGAAGCTTTGAGTTTGATTAGAAGCTCGGTTGACTCAGGAAAGTATGACCTGGCTGAAATGGTTGAAAGTGTTTTTGCCCTTGCTGGTGGCAAAACGATTTTAGATGGTGACTATCCGGGTTGGAAGCCAAATCCTGATTCGCCCATCCTTGAGGAAATGAAAAAAATCTATAATAATAAATTTAACAAAATACCGGATATCAGAGCTATTCACGCAGGGCTGGAATGTGGTTTATTAGGTGGTGTTTATCCAAATTTGGATATGATTTCGTTTGGCCCTACCATCCGTTTCCCACACTCTCCCGACGAAAAAGTAAATATTAAAACTGTGGGGATGTTCTGGGATTTCCTTGTTGAAACATTAAAATACGTCCCGAAGAAATAAATAGTGTGCGCCAGAAAACGCCGATATCTTCGTTGGACTTGTGTTGAAAACAGTTATTTACAAAAGTAAACTCCTTGATTTTCAACACTTCGTCCGCCTCGATCTCGGCGATTTCTGACACCCACCACCTGAAATATGGAGTTTTCTTGCAGAGACTAATTATTTATACAGAGATGGGTTTTTTATTCCAGACTTACCTCAACCAACCTTTTTTTAATTCCACCATCAAAAAACAACATCTTATTACCCTCAGTAATTATAACGTCATCAGGATTAAAATGGAAAGGATTTTTCTTTCCATTAAAAATAGTTTTTGAATATTCGCCGCTCAAATAATTATAATCCACAAGCATCATTTCGCTTTTCCCTTTCATGGTTTTAAGTTTTGAGGGCTCAAACTGATTTGTGTTTTTTGGGTTATCATTAAAAAGAATATAAAGTGAATTATCTGCACAAAAACTATGAAATCCGATAATGCCTGGATCGTGCCCCAGTGTCTGCTTCTTGTAAACCACTCCTGAGCTGGTCAGGCTATCCTTTACATCAAACCGAAAAACGAAAATTTCGTTTGCATAATAATATGGCTGGTCGTATAAATGTCCCTCCTGATCCCTGATCAGCATTATGCTTTTCCAGTTGTACTCAAAAAGCAGCAACACATTATTGTGTTTGGTAAGGTGCATGGATTGTGGTTCGAGGTATTTGTATTCTGATTTTGAGTATAGATTCCGGGGGTTCAACATCTCTCTTTCTGATGCCTCAAAATTACAAATCTCCTGCTTAACCAATTTTCCCGAACCGGCATCAAAAATATAATAGAAAACTCCAACCGGGACATCCGAATCTTTTTGCTTTACATAATAGCCGAAAAGTCCAAAGTAGTTGTTACGCAAACGAATAAGCTCAGCCTTTTTTACAATTCCATTATCAAATTTTAGCTCATACGTATCGAAATCATCCAAATGAATATTATAAATAACAAGCTGATGAATAGTTTCCTTCGGCTCATAAGGATTAAATATTTCGACATGAATAAAATACAGCCCGCTTCTAAAGCTTAATGTTTTGGTAATATTGTAATCGATAAAATCATTGGGATAATCCAAAAGCCGGTTACTTTTTACAGTTAGATTTTCATCATAAACAATGAAATTTATCCGCTCCGAAATATCCAGCAACGAAGGAGTAGTAAGTGTATATACATAATGCATAGCAGAATCCGTTTCTAACTTTCCCAAATCAAAAAAATCAAACTCTGCCAACGACTGAGGGATATCTTCAATTTGGCCGGGGTGCAAAATATCTCCAACAATATTTCCGTCTGTATTTATTTTAAAAAGAAAAGATTTTATACTTCGTTTCGGTGCTGAATATTGACTGCATAAAAGGATATACCCCGAATTGGTTTTGAGAAATGTAACCGGATTAAGCCTTCTGGTTTTTTCGGTCGAATTAAAATTAATGTCAATAATCCGGGTAAGGTTAAGTTCTCGGTCAAATATGGCAATTCCTGGTTGTTGACCTGTGTTTAACTCAATACAATCATGATCGTTGGTTTTGAGAAAGTAGTAACTATCCTCATCTTCATCCATAAAATTGCTGATACTCCCATCTCCTTCAT
>JAOZRY010001119.1 GCA_029939965.1 Bacteroidales bacterium
TACCTCCCACCTTAATATTATACACATTTGGATAAACGCCGTTTAAGCTTATTTTTCCGGCGATTGCTCTCGATATGGCTGTTAATACTAACGGTAAGCTGAACTGTAGGATATCTTCATCTAACGCTTCAATGCCTTGAGATATTAACCCGGCTGGGATAGCTGCATCCAGGATTTGCAAAGAATCATCTTCACCAAAACAATCTTCAGCGCCTAAAACTTCAATTGTTTCATGCTGCATGATTTCCTGTTTAACAGCATCAATCCCAAGCTCAACAAACATATCGTTAAAATCACTATCTTTAATCCCTGTTGGCCAGACACATGATAAACCTAAGCTTTCAGCGACATGCTTGCCAGTCTCAAGGCCAACATTTTTGTTTTTTGTATGATCGTTGTCACAACAAATAATAATGTTTGAACCTTTGAATTTCTTCTTTGCCGTTTTCGCTATTTTTTCAAGATTCCCGGCATTAAATGCAACCAGAACTTTATATCCGGTTGCTTCTGAAATACTTGCTCCAGTTGCAAAACCTTCACAAATACAGACCGTAGTCTCAACACCCTGGATAGGAAAACAGCAACCGCCGACTATACCGCCAGGCATGAATTTTTTAATGCCTTTTCCGTCAATGGTTTGATAACTGTTAATCCCGCCGGATTCGTTATAAACAGGGATTATCAATGATTTACCATTCTTTAAGCAGCCACATGGCTGGATTTGTTTTTTCTTAAGATACGGATGGCTTCCATCTGACGGGTCGCACTTTGATATAAACTTAGACGCTCTTAACTGACTTTCAACCAACCTGGCCGCTTCGTCTTTTAACCGTTCCGCCTCAAGTTTTTTCCAGACAGCTTGATTATAATCAGCGCCACCGTTCATTGTTGAGCATTTGCCTTGTTCGCCACGAACCCAACAACCATAATTACAATAATACTGACCCTTATATTCACGAATACCATACCAGCCATCAAGATTTTTTTTGTTTTTGGCTGAACTGTGGCACCTGTGAATCCGTCCGTCTGGTATTAATTCGCCTGGAGAAAGTCCGAAATTCTGTAGAGTATTTGTAATTTCAATCATTTTCTGTTTATCCTTCAAAAAGGTATAATATCTGAGAAATCACTTTCTAATAATTTTTC
>JAOZRY010000399.1 GCA_029939965.1 Bacteroidales bacterium
ATAGCTGCTATGGATTTTAATTTATCCATTGTCCATTTTTTATAATTTGATTTTATTTTTCCATTAAGTTAATATTCTTTTCGAAATAATAATAGTGACCACAACAAGGAGGGTAACGTGGCAAAATTTAGTTTACAACATGTTTATGAATCCCAGCAATTTGATCTTGAATTGTTGAATATAGTTTTTAAGACAGCTGATGATATGAAAAGTGATCTTTTGGCAAAGCCACGACAATATGCCGATATTCTAAAGGATAAAATCATGGCTTCACTCTTTTATGAACCCTCAACCCGTACCCGCTTTTCATTTGAGAGTGCCATGGCAAGACTTGGCGGCAGCATTTTAACCACAGAAAATGCCAAAGAATTTTCCAGTGCTTCAAAAGGAGAAACTCTTTACGACTCAACAAGTGTAATGTGTGGTTATGCAGATTTAATTGTCATGCGCCACAATGAACCCGGAAGTGCAAAACTGGCTGCTGAGGTTTCTTCTGTGCCTGTTATCAATGCGGGAGATGGTTCAGGTCAGCATCCAACCCAGGCGCTCCTTGATCTTTACACAATTAAAGACCATTTCTCAACCATTGACAACCTTACCTTTGCAATGGTTGGTGATTTAAAATATGGACGTACCGTTAGATCCCTCTCTTATCTACTGACCAAATACAATAATATTAAAATTTACTATGTTTCACCAACTGTGTGTAAAATGGACGAGGATATTAAAGCGTATCTTACGACAAACAGTGTTGAGTGGGAGGAAGTAAGTTCCCTTGAAAAAGTTCTCCCGCTGGTGGATTGTGTGTATATGACGCGCATTCAAAAAGAGCGGTTTCATGATCTGGAAGATTATGAAAATGCAGCAGGTAAATATATTTTAGACATGGAAAAAGTTAATTTAATGCAAGAAAAAAGTATTATTATGCATCCTCTGCCACGTGTTGATGAGATATCTAAGGAGGTGGACAAAGACCATCGAGCTCAATATTTCAATCAGGCTAACAATGGTTTGTATGTACGAATGGCATTATTATACCTGCTTCTCGGAAACCATGACACATAAGAAATTCCGCTGCGGATGGCAGAGGATAAAACAATGAATAACTACCATGTGGCAGTTTTGATATCCTGGAAGAAGTAGTATGGATCTGGAAATAATTCTGAACAATTTTAAAGCTCTTGGCTTTACTGAATATGAAGGGAAAGTTTATCTGTCGTTATTAGATAATCACCCATCAAGTGCTTATAATATATCTCAAAATTCAGGGGTTCCCCACTCAAGGGTCTATGATATCACAAGAAGATTAATCAAAAAGGGATATGTGGTTTCCAGGGGAAACAATCCTGAACTCTACTCTCCCATATCACCAAAGGAGCTGATTGGTGCCCTTAAGCGGGATAACGCAAGACTTACAGGTGAACTTAAGAAACAACTTAACTCCATTAATTTTGAATCCGACTTTGACCCGGTGTGGAATCTTTCTCAAAAAAAAGAGACTATTGATCTTGCCTTTGAGCTCATTGAATCAGCCAAAGAGGATATATATGTCGGATTGTGGGACAGGGAGCTTAAAATTTTTAAAGATGTTCTTCATAAACGCAGCAGTGAAGGTATAAAAGTCTATATATTGATTTATGGCACCATGAAACTTGATTTTGGTAATGTTTTTTATCATAGTACAGTGAATACAGAGGATGTAAATATAAATGGTACAACTCTGGATCTTGTTATTGATTCCAATGTCTGCATAACAGGCAGCCTTGGAGGTTCAAAACCCTGCCAGGCAGTCTGGACAAGGAATAAGGGTTTGATAAAATCCATAGAGGGGTATCTGACCCACGATTTTTTCATTTCAGAGATTGGTAAAAAATTTGGGAACGAAATTGATAAAGCTTTTGGTCATAACCTGGAAAAACTTAGAAAAAAATATGAACATTAAAAGCTTATAATTATCTTTGCCAATCTAAAACTCAACACCTGTCAAAGTTATATCTAAACCAATTTGTATTTTTTATTTCCTAAACTCTTCATGGAAGTAATTGAGTATGTAGGCACACAATTGCCAAGCTAAACTGTTCTGCTTTTTCGTATAGATAATAGACATATAGATCTCTTTAGCCAAAACAGATATTTAAAATTTTAAAAATTGAAAAAATACAATTAAATTTGCTTGACAGGATAAAATTTATAGATTACTACTACAGTAGTGATAACAATTTATTTCATAATTTTAAATAGTTGGTGGCATTCATGAAAAAACAAAAAAGACTTGCAGTTATTGCACTGGGTGGAAATGCTCTGCTAAGGGGAACTCAAATAGGTACAATTGAAGAGCAGGAGCAAAATACCCTGGAAACACTTGAAAGTCTGGTTTATCTGATAAAAGAGGGTTACGACCTCGTAATAAGCCATGGTAACGGCCCTCAGGTTGGTAATATTTTAATGAGAAATGATGCTGGAGAACAAAATTATAATATTCCTCAAATGCCACTTGATGTGTGTGTTGCTGACTCCCAGGGCGGGATAGGATATATGATTGAACGAATGCTGAGAAATGTCATGAAAAAGCATGGTGTTAAACGGGAAGTCGTCTGCCTTATTACCCAGGTTGTTGTTGATAAAAATGATCCAGGGTTTTCAAACCCCACCAAAAGAGTTGGTAAGATATATAACAAGGAACAGGCTGATTTGCTGTCAAAAGAAAAAAAATGGAAATTTAAAGAAGAGGTAAAAATGGAGGATGGATGGCGAAGGGTTGTTCCATCTCCCAAACCCATACAGATCATCAATGAGAAAGTTATCAAACAGCTGGTAAAACAGGGCAATATTGTAATTGCCGTGGGTGGTGGCGGAGTTCCTGTATACATTGATGAGAAAAAAAATATCAGACCTTCTGAAGCAGTGATTGATAAAGATCTTGCCTCCTCTCTACTTGCTGCAAAAATTGGTGCCCATGAATTTTATATCTTAACAGATGTTCCATATATTTATCTCAATTATGGTCGGCCTGACCAGAAAATCCTTGAATTCCTGGATAAAAAAGATACTGAAAAACACCTTAAAAATGGTGTATTTGCTGAAGGAAGCATGGCGCCCAAGATAAGAGCTGCCTTAAGCTTTATTGAACAAGGCGGAGACAAAAGTATCATAACTGAAGCAACTAGGCTTAAGGATAAAAAATATGGGTCCAAAATCACAATGGAATATGACAATAAGTGATGGGTAAATAAATTTAAACATATTAAGATTTTATAACAATTTAGAACAGGAGATGATCTTATGGCATTTAATTTAAAAAACAGAAATTTTTTAAAACTGTTGGATTTTTCTTCAAAGGAAATCAAGTTTTTACTGGATCTTTCCATTGATCTGAAAAAAGCAAAATATTGCGGGACAGAACAGCCTTGCCTTACAGGAAAAAATATTGCCCTGATTTTTGAAAAATCATCCACGCGTACAAGGTGTGCTTTTGAAGTAGCAGCTTTTGACCAGGGAGCACATGTTACCTATCTTGGGCCGTCTGGATCTCAAATCGGGCATAAAGAGTCTATGAAGGATACTGCCAGGGTGCTTGGCAGAATGTATGATGGGATAGAATATCGCGGATTTGCACAGGAGACTGTTGAAATATTAGGAAAATATGCAGGTGTACCTGTGTGGAACGGATTGACAAATGAGTACCACCCAACACAGATTCTGGCAGACTTTCTAACCATGATGGAACATAGTGACAAACCACTTAGTGAGATATCGTTCTGTTACATGGGAGATGCTAAAAACAACATGGGCAATTCCCTCATGGTTGGAGCTGCTAAAATGGGAATGGATTTTCGAGCAGCAGCACCAAAGCAATGTTTCCCAGAAGCAACCCTTGTAAAAGAGTGCAAAAAGATTGCAAATAAGACAGGTGCAGCAATCACTTTGACTGAAAACATTGAGGAAGCAGTCAATGGCGTGGATTTTATTTATACAGATGTCTGGGTTTCCATGGGAGAGGCAAAAGAAGTCTGGGATGAAAGAATTAAACTGTTGGCACCATATCAGGT
>JAOZRY010000400.1 GCA_029939965.1 Bacteroidales bacterium
ATACTTTCGGTAAACGGAAATGGTGATATTGACAATACTTACATTTATTTTAATGATGAAGCCACCGATGATTTTGACAGGAAATTGGATGCAAGAAAACTTTTTAGTTATAACCATGATTTGCCCCAACTTTATACAATATCCAGCAATACCAATTTTTCGGTAAATGCCTTACATAGCGAAAAAGATATTCAACTTGCATTAAGATTAGGTGTGCCGGGAAACTACTGTATCAACCTTGAAAACAGTTCGGATAATCAAAAAATATATCTCCAGGATTTATTTACCGGCACAATTACCGATTTAACAAAAAACGGGTATTATTTCGATGCTGATATTACCGATCCTGAAAAACGTTTCATTATTCATTTTGATGCAACGGGTATTATTGAAAATGATAATGAGGATATTTATGTTTATAACAACACCCTTTACCTCAATGATGTTAGCGGTATTAATGATAATAGAATTTTGCAATTGTATGATTTACAGGGCAAACTCATAAAATCAGAGACGGTAAACCCTGGGAAAAACCGTGTTGAAATTGAGCAAACACAAGGTTGGTATTTAGTACGATTGATAAATAGTAACCAAATCATAACCCATAAAATATTTATTGATTAACCCAGTATTGGTTATGCTATTGTAGTTCTGGTTAATTTGATAACTGTTCTACAACCCAGTATGGGTTGAGTTTTTGCAATAATTCTTGTGGATTTCAACTATAGCGAAACCCATACTGGGTTTTGAGTTCATTTATTTTGCAAATATCTAAGCTACAATAGCAGCAACCCATACTGAGTTTAAGAGGAAAGATGTAATTGCTCCCTCTCCATTTAATGCCCAAACTATTCTATGAATTTCCAAGACACCATTTTCATAGCCTGGCGACTATGCGTATATGCAGGAGGCTAATTGATAATTAGTAGTGTCCAACTTTATGCGAGTAGCCGAAATTTAGATAGATCATATCCGGAGGAGATATTTTATTTTATTTTATAATTTTCGATTTATCTGCACGTTTCATTTTTTAATTGGAAATTTAAAATTGTAATTATGAAAAAATTCACGCTACTAATTATCTGGCTTTTTCTTTTTGTGTTTTTTCAAATATCTCATTCTCAGGAGTTAGATCCGAATATATTTTTCGAGAAATCAGGTGAAATTTATTTCAAAACCGAAATCGATCATCCTGACCGTTTGCTTAAACTTTCAAAAATTGTATCGGTCGATAACCTTAAAGGAGATGAGGTTTTTGCCTATGCAAATAGGGAAGAGTTCGAAGCCTTTTTATTTTTGGGTTTATCATATACTATTTTGCCCAAACCCGGCGAAACCGGCGAGATACCACGGATGCGTAGCAAGGTGGATATAAAAAATGTTGAGAGTTGGGATTTTTATCCTACCTACGAAGCCTACCTCGATATGATGGATCAATTTGCATTGGAATATCCTGATATATGCGAAACTTTTAGTATTGGCCAAAGTACCAATGGGCGTGAATTGAGAATGCTCAAAATTTCGGATAATGTTTCGGTACGAGAGGCCGAGCCACAATTTTTATATACCGGAACCATGCATGGTGATGAATTGGCAGGTTATGTTTTATTGCTTCGATTGGCCGATTATCTTTTGTCTAATTATGGTACTGATGCAGAAGTAACAGGTATGATCGATAACATTGAAATATGGATAAACCCCCTGGCAAATCCTGATGGAACATTCAAAGGAGGCAATCATACGGTATTTGGATCTACACGATACAATGCTAATAATGTGGATTTAAACCGCAACTATCCCGATCCTGAAGATGGGCCACATCCTGACGGGAAAGAGTGGCAGCCCGAAACACTTTTGTTTATGCAATTGGCCAACGAAAACAATTTTGTGATGTCGGCAAATACACATGGAGGAGCCGAAGTATTGAATTATCCGTGGGATACCTGGCAGCATTTTACCGCCGATAACGATTGGTGGGTGTTTGTTTGTCGCGAATATGCCGATACTGTGCATCAATATGCTCCCTCATCTTATTTGGATGGATTCGATAATGGAATTACAAATGGTTATGCATGGTATTCGATTAGCGGTGGCAGGCAGGATTATATGAATTATTTTCATAATTGCCGTGAGGTAACCATCGAATTATCAAATACAAAAAAACTACCCGAAAGTCAGTTATCAGGGCATTGGGACTGGAATTACCGTTCGTTGCTAAATTATATACAGCAATGCAGGTATGGTGTTTCGGGTGTTGTAACTGATGAAGGTACAGGCGAACCAATTTCTGCAAAAGTGTTTATAGAAAACCACGATGAGGACAATTCGTTTGTTTATGCTGATTCCATCACCGGGTTTTACCAGCGGTTGCTCGAAACCGAAACCTATGATATTACTTTTTCTGCCGATGGATACCTTCCGGTAACTATCCAAAATGTTGAAGTTTCGAGATATACCACAACCACATTAAATGTACAATTGAGTAGTGGCGATTTGCTGGCAGAGTTTACAGCATCGTCCGAACAAATTTCTGTTGGTTCGGAGGTTAAATTTACCGATCAATCCTTTGGCAATCCTGTGTCGTGGTTATGGGAGTTTGGGGGAGGCAATCCATCCACATCATCCATACGAAATCCGGCAGGTATTGTTTACCAAAATGCCGGTGTGTATGATGTAACATTAACAGTAGAGGATGCCAATGGAGAAACAGCTACTTTAACAAAGGCGGGATTTATACAGGTAACCAGCGAATATTTAATGTCTGATCAAACCATTGAGGTTTTAAGTGGAATTTTTTATGATTCGGGTGGAGAGGCGAATAATTATAGTGATGACGAAGACTTTACATTAACTGTTATGCCTGCTGTTACTACCGGAAAAATCCAAGTCGATTTTCTTAGCTTTAATATAGAATCGCATTCCGAATGTGATTACGACTGGCTCAAAATATATGATGGAGTTGATGAGTTTGCACCATTTATTAATACCTGGTGTGGTACTGATTCGCCGGGAACAGTTACTGCAACCAATGCTGATGGTGCGCTTACATTCGTATTTCATTCAGATTATAATGTGAACCTGCCAGGCTGGAAAGCATCTCTCGATTGTGTTTCGGAACAAACGCTTATGTTGCCAGGTGGGTGGAGCGGAATTTCGCTTTATATAGAACCAACCGACCCGATTATTGAAAATATATTATCAGGTATTTCTGATGAATTTATTATTCTGGTTGGAAACGGTGGGGTATATTATCCTGAGTTGTCAATAAACACTTTGTCAGATTGGAATACCGGAGAGGGCTATCTCATCAAAATGAACACTCCGGCAAACCTGTCTGTTTCGGGCAAAAATACGTTGGAGGAAACAATTAGTCTTGATGCCGGATGGAATTATATGCCCGTTTTATCACATTGTTTTGTAGATATTAATTTCTTAATGGCTGAGTTGCCCGACGAACTTGTTGTAGTAAAGGAAGCCGCAGGTCTAAATATTTACTGGCCCAACATGGGAGTTTTTACTTTATCGGGTTTGGAATCGGGAAAAGCATATTTGATATTTGTAAACAATCCGGTTGATTTTACTTTTCCTGTCTGCGAATAAATGTCCCGCCTGCCTACGCATAGCCGTTTCGGCATTGGCAGGGAGGGAGGGCGTGGTTGCACGTTTTCATCTTCCGGTAAAAACAAAGGAGAATAATCAGGTGCAGAGCACCGTAAATATCCACCAATCACATCAAACCAGCTTGACACAGGTAACTGACTTGCGATAATAGTTTAGGATTTTGCGTGTCGATCCTCGATCATTTCCATCAGTTCGAGTTGTTGTTGTTGCTGTTCCAGGTGAATAGTCCGAAGTCATCCAGGATGAGTAGTGCGGCTTTTGGGGAGAGCTTAGTTTTCATCCTCATAATAAATTTTGTAAAACTTTCGTCCATCTTTTTCAACACCTTTTTCAATCAATTCATTTTCTTGGAAAACTGATTTTTCGGCTACCAACATTAAGCTGGACAAATTGAAGGAAAATAGCCATCCCGCACGTGTG
>JAOZRY010000401.1 GCA_029939965.1 Bacteroidales bacterium
TGATGAATAATTTCGCGGTAATCGTTTTGTGAGTAAAAATATTTGAGGCTGTTACGAGCAGCATTTCTTACTTTGTAGTTCCAAAAAAACAGTCCTTCCAGCATGTTGTTAGCAATTTGTATATCAAAAATATTTAATCTTTTCAACGTGTACATTGCATTAATGCGTGTTTCGAATCCAAAGCTGTTCGATGTGTAATTTTTGAGTTCCGGGATAAATGCCTTATCGCCGTTTTCTATTGCAATTTCCAACCACTTCATCCTAATGTTTTTACCTCTCCAACCTATTTCATTGGCAGTAATGTTTAAGTATTTTTCCAAATGTTCGGGAAATGAACGGCATAATATTTCGAGAGCAAGCGATACATTAATATATGATTCATCATTCAGAAGTACTTCGTAATCTTCTCTTAGTTGTTCGGGTACAAAGTGTGTATTTTGCAATATGGCCAACCGCACTTTATCATCGCTATCGTGCAGCGCATCAACAATTAGTTTTTCTGATTCGTAATTTTGCATTCCGATTAGTTGACTAATAATCTCGCCTTTGGTAAGGTGATAAGTTTCGTTATTGTAAATTCTTACCAGATCGTTGATTTTAGTGTTTGCCGGGATTTTTCGCAAAGCAGTTAGAGCATCATAGCGATCTATCATATTCGGAGCTTTTTCGGCTTGGGCTACTAGTTCATTATAATTTCTTTCGAATTGTGTTTTTTTAATGATCTTGCGATTGGGGTCGAAAACCAAAAATTCGATGGTTTTATTATCCGGATTATCAATGATAACTTTTTCATACTGCTCGTCAATCCATTGGGTTTTGGTTGTTTGAGAGCCATCTTCAAAATGAACTTCAAAATCTATTGGCATTTCAAAAAGACCGGTAATTTCGTTGATTTGGTGTATTTGTTCTACGTCAACTCTTACTTCGCCGGGTAGTTGCTCGTAATTAATTTTATACTCCGGTTCGCCACTCCGGTATATCCACTCTTCGAAAAACCACTCCATCGAACGCCCTGTAACTTTTCGGATAGCTTGCAAAAAATCATTTGTTTCGGCGGTTTCGTAAGCATGCTCTTCGAGATAATATTTCATTACAGCTTTAAATTCGTTGTCTCCCATAATATCTCTGAGCATACCCAAAACGAGTGAACCTTTTTGATAAATACGCTCACGTCCACCCTGGCTGTGGCCAACGCTGTAATTGTTTTTTTGTGTGCCGGCAAAAGCATCAAGTAATTCTCCATTTCTTACATTTTGATAATAGTCATCACCAAAAACATGTTTCTCAAACATTTTTGCCCAATAGGTTGCAAAACTTTCGGTAAGCCACACGTCTTTGTGTTTGAGATGCGAAATGTAGTTTCCAAACCATTGGTGTGCCAGCTCGTGAGCGTTTACATTTATGTAGTTTCTGCCAAAATATGCGCGTTCATCCACCATTAAATAATCTCCGAATATTGTAGCTGTAGTGGTTTCCATAGCACCATACATGTAGTCGGTAACTGGAGCCTGGCGGTACAATTCCCATGGGTATTCAAAATCAAATTCATCTTCAAAAAAGTCGAACATTTCGATTTGATATCTGTAAGTGGGTTCAAAATGATCCTCCCAGTCGGGGTAGTACCAGAGTTCGACTGGTAGCCCACGCTTTGTTTTCAGGGTTTTAAAATCATAATCGCCAATTACGAGGCAGGTAGAAAAAAACGGGTGTGGATGGTTCATTTTATATATCCACGTTTTTGTATCATCTTTGTTAGTAACAACATCCTGGCGTACACCGTTCGAAAATACTTTCAAATCACCGGGCACGGTTACAGTCATATCCACTGTATGAATAGCCGGGGCATAGGGTAACCAACGGGTTGGGCGATGTGCCCATATTTGCTTTCGCTTAATTTGTTCGGGGTCGTTCCATCCTGTAAAATAAAGTCCTTCGGTAGGTTTGGCGGTGTAAACAAAAAGAATCTTATGATGAGTTTGCCAGCCTAAATCACCGGGAGCTTCCACAATTATATTGATGCCATCATACTTAAAACCTGCTTTTTTGCCATCAATTTTAATTTCATTTACAGTAATGTCGGTTACATCAAATACAAGCGAATCAATTTTTTCGCGCAGGGTTTTAAAACTGAACTCAGCCTCGCCTATTACAAGTGTGTCGTAGGGTTCGATTATAAGATTTGCATTTAAATGATAAAGTTCAATCTCCCGATCGGGCATTTCGTAGTGTGGGTCGTAAAGATAGGAAACGGTTTTGCTTTGCGGATACAAAAATGAGGTGATAAAAAAACCGATGAACAAGAGTAGTATTCGAGATAAAAACATAGTAATAGTAGTTGAAGAGTTAAATTATTGGAGCAGATAAACCAATCCCAGGTTTACTGACCAGGTGTTATTAAAAATTTTCCCCTGACCTTGTTGTGCAACATTGAGCCATCCCCAGTTAAAGCGACCATCAATAAACAGAAGTAATTGATCAGACATTTTTATATCGCCACCAATACCAAATACAGCCCCCATGTCAAAATTGTCAATTTCAGATTTATAATCCCGATCTACTTCTGTAATTTCCTGATCGTCAGGATTAAAACTGTTGGTTTTAATATAGGTTCCTCTTATGTTGGCCGACATCAGGTAGCTAACATAGAGGCCGGTGTATCCGAAAATCCTGTTTTTGTCTCCAATATCAAATTTGGCCAAAACCGGCAAAGACAGGTAATTCAATTCTTCGTTAAAGTCTTTGTACTCTTCGGTGTAGTAGCTGGTACTGGTTTTGATACGACTGTAATTTGCACCTTTAGGATCGAAGTTGAGTTCGGTTTGTACCGAAAACCAACTATTGGTTTGGAACTGTGCCACCAATCCAAAGTTAGCCCTGATCTTCTCCTCGTAATTGCTTGTAATATAGCGGCCTCCATAGTTACAAAAATTTACTCCGCCTTTTACACCTATGGCATACTGGGCATACAACCCCGATGGAATCAGGATAGCAAGGAGTAGAATTATTACGCTTGATTTCAGGAAAACAGAATTTGCTTTCATATTTGCTATTTAATGGTAAAAATGGCAAATATAATAAATGAAAATGATGGGGGCATTGAAAAGAAAATAAGACATAAAAATTTATCTGAATGTTATTTTTGTTTTAATCCTATATAATCATCGAAAATCCTTTATTTGTAAGCCGCAATTCCAATTCGCCTATTATCAAAATAAAGCTATCGGAATGTCAGAGTGTTGAGTGAAGGGATGTGCCGATCAACTTCTACTCTCTAAATTCTATCATATTGCTTCACAATATATGGTTCTTTTCCTGCAAAAATAATCGGAATCCTGTTTATTTTATCTAATTCTATTTTATGATCTAACAATTCTTTGTAGTATTTCTTTCGTTCTATTTGTTCTAATGCTTCATCAATTTTGGTGTTTATTCGTTTTGCAAAATTTTCATTCGTTTCGTTTTCTTGTTGATTTTCGATGTGTTTTATTTCTATTATAATTCCATTACTATTTTTTTCTCTTGGTAGTAGCATTATATCGTACCGGCCTTCACCACTCTCTTTGTTCGATTTTATAATGTAGTCATCGCCGAGTATTGCAAGCAACCCGAGTGTATAAACATGGAAAAACTGTTCTCGCTGTGCGATAACTTCTTTGCCCTCTTTGCCTTTTTTTGCTGCAACATCGAAATAGCTCAACGTATCGCCGATAATTTTTTTAAATCCCTTCTCAAATCCAACAATATTATTGTTTATCAAATGATTTGAGGTTGTGATTAATAAGTCCTGATTGATTTTATACGAATTTCTTATCCACTCTATTATAAGATTTTTAAACACAAACCTTAACTCATAGTTTGGTATTCTTAATTCGTACCTGTATAACGAGACCTCTTTTGTTTGTGTTAAAAAACCACTATAAAACAGTAGTGTCCATAATAATTCTGTATCATTTTCAAACTCAGGAAAAACAAAATTTTCTCTGATTGTTTTAGTAATTGTTTTTCCGGCTATAAGTTCTTCGATATTTTCTTTAATAT
>JAOZRY010001120.1 GCA_029939965.1 Bacteroidales bacterium
CGAAGGACATGGAAACGTCACAAATAATGTAAATAAAAAAAGCCTGCTCGTTCACAACAAGCAGGCTTTTTATATTCATCAAAGATAGTTTCTATTTCTTAGCCGGTTTTACCATAATGGTCAGTACCGTACCAAGCAACACTGCAACACCAGAAATGGTAAATGCCAGTGAGAAGTTTTGAAGGTCGCCAAGCATACCTCCGAGCATTGGCCCGGCAATTCCACCAACACCACAAGCAAGGAGAGCAAGAGGGTAGTCTTGTCCAACTTTATTCGCCAAAAGGAATCGGTGGTTGTAGAGAAAACGGAATTATAAAACTTTGAAAATATCAAATTTGGTGAAGTTAACTGTTACTACTGAAGCAATAATTGAATATCTTTGTGCTAAAAGAATAAAAATGCAAACTGTAGATCATATCAGAAACGATCTTATTGATAGGATCATGACCATCACGAATAAGGATTTTTTAATTGCGCTCAATAATTTACTTTCAGTTAGTGAAACCGAAACCCAGGTTATTGCGCTGACAAAGGAACAGGAGTTAATGCTTAAGATGAGTGATGTTGATATTAAGGAAGGTCGGACCATTTCACATGAAGACTTTAAGGATAAAACAAACCAATGGCTGGAAACCAGAATAGGTTAGATGTTAAATGGACCAAAACAGCTGAAAAGCAATTTTTCAGGATATTGGATTATTGGATTGAAAGGAATAAATCGATTGAATATGCAGATAAATTAACTGTAATTGTATGGGAAAGGATAGAATTTATAGCTAATAATCCACTTGCATCAGTTTTGACCAGTTATCCTAATACAAGATGAGCATCTTTGGGACACTATAGTCTGTTTTATAAAGTGAGCAAAACAAAAGTTATTATTACATCCTTTTGGGATAATCGTCAGGATACAAAAAAATTATACAAAAACCTGATGGAAGATGATAGCTAAACATGTTGTAAAGTGCCGGTTCATAACCAGTAGGCTTCTTGCTTAAGTCAACCCGTGAATTGCTCAGGGCAGGGGAGTTCTACCGTTCAGATGTTATCCTTTTTGCTATACACGATTCAGGGTGTGACTGCCCAACAAATAAAAAAAGCCTGCTCGTTCACAACAAGCAGGCTTTTTATATTCATCAAA
>JAOZRY010001121.1 GCA_029939965.1 Bacteroidales bacterium
TTCAAAGCTTATTCTTCACAAAACAAATGTTTCGCATTAAGCCTTTGTATTTTGTGCGTTTCACAGCCGATTTCCGAAATATCTCCTTAAACTGATCCTCCGATAGGTTTTCCCAGTCTTCCTTTATCATATTTTCTATATCAGGGTGCGGATAAAAATCCGGTTCCTTATGAGATTTGGAAAACCGATTCCATGGGCAAACATCCTGACAAATATCGCAGCCAAAAATCCGATCTTTAAACTTTCCTTTAAATGCATCCGGGATTTGATCTTTGAATTCAATTGTAAGATATGAAATGCATTTTTGTGCATCTATCACACCCGGTGCAACAATTGCCTCTGTAGGACAGGCATCGATACATTTTCGGCAAGAGCCACATAAGTTGCTGTTGGCGGGTTTGTCATATTCAAGTTCCAGATCGGTGATGATTTCTGAAATAAAATAAAACGACCCTGCCTTTGGAACAATAAAGTTGGCGTTTTTTCCTATCCAGCCAAGTCCGGCTCTCCCGGCCCAGGCTTTTTCGAGTACTGGTGCCGAATCCACAAATGCACGGGCATTAATTTCGCCGGCATATTCCTTCATCAAAGTTATCAGCGTTTTCAGTTTGTTTTTTATTACAAAATGGTAGTCTTTGCCATAAGCATATTTCGATAATATGTAATTGTTGTTTTCTTGTAGTTTTTTTTTGGGAGAATAATTGTACAAAAAAACGATCACCGATTTAGCTCCCTGCATAAGCTTTCGTGGATCGAGGCGTTTCTCAAAATGGTTTTCCATATAGCTCATTTTACCATGCATCCCGGCACGAAGCCACTTTTCAAAAACCGATGCCTCCTTTTCCAGAAAATCAGCTTTGGCAATTCCGCAAGCCTCAAATCCCAGCTCCCTGGCTTGTGCTTTAATCCATTTTGATAAATCAGCTCTATTTTTCAAAATTATTATAAGGTGTTGTTAAAAAATGATCAGGGTAGTTTTTAAATAGTGTGCGCCAGAAAACACCGGTATCTTCGTTGCACTCGTGTTGATCTCAGCGATTTCTGACACCCACTTCCTGAGGTATTGAATTTTCTTGCAGACATTATTTAGGATTTGGATGTTTTACCTGTTTGCCAAATACCCGATCGTACATAACTATAC